>DASWQX010000770.1:0-2287 GCA_036403495.1 Thermoanaerobaculia bacterium | reverse complement strand
CGGCGCTGGCAAAGGGATTGAGCAGGCTCAGGGGTCGACGACGACCGGGCTCTGGAACGACATCGGTCCGTCCCCGGTCTTGACGACCCAATTGAGCTGAGCCCGGCAGCCCCTGAGAGAATGCCCATCGCCGAGGCCCGAAACGATCAATCGTCCCAGGCTCAGATCGACGTGAATCGGGTATGTCATCCGTTTCATAAAATGCCCATCCACGAAGCGATCGATGTCGAGCATGGCGGTGCTCTCGAGGGCGGCGCCGCCAGGGAGGCTCGCGATCAGATTCGGGTCGATCTCTATCGCGAGGTTATAAAGTTCCGGACTTGGTGGCGTGGAGGAGGAGCTCGCGATGTCGGCCGCACCGGGAGGTGGCCCCGTCGGGAACAGGACGCAATTGGCGCAGGGATTGTTTCCGGGTTGGGGAAAGACCCAGCGCTGGCTCAGGGCACTGGTGAACTGATCCGTCGGGCAGAACGGTGGTAACACCGAACCCCCTGGGGAGAACAGCAACGTACGCGAATCACAGGGCGGGCTCGCACTCGCGGTCGTGATCAGAAACTTTGTGGCCACCAGCGTGCGATCGCTTGGAAAGAAACCAGACAGCACGGGCGGTTGCCACTCCAAGGGCGCACACCCCGCAATCGCGGTTGCGATTGCGCTGCCGGCTCCCCCTCTCCGCGCCTTCTTCACCGCGGCGCACAGGGAGATCTCCCGGATTCTCGGCGCTTTCCTTCCCGCGTAGAAATCCGCCCGGACCTTTTGAGGAGTGCGCGTTCCGGAGTGATCGATCAGCCACATCACCTCGGCCGGTCGAAGCTCCGGCCGCAGGTCCCAGATGACGGCCGCGACAGAGGAGACGACGGCCGCGGAAACCGAGGAGCCGGTATAGATGGCCGTGGGAGTGCCGCCGACGTCCGCCGTCGCATGGTCCCCATAGGCGACACGCCGAGGCAGCCCCTTGGTGCGAACGTTGGGCAGCGGCAGGCCTTGCCAGTCCACGCCGCCAACCGCGTAGACCAGCCTGGGCCCAGAGTGCGAACGCCGCGCAGGGCGGTGCAACTCCCACGCGGCTGGAAGGGCCGGCCAGTTGGAGTCGTGCAGGCTGCCGCCGCGGCGGTTCCCGGCGGCGGCGATCACCAGGACGTCATTGCAGGCGGCGAATTGCAGGGCCCCGTAGACAGATCGTGCCGAGACGTCCAGAGCCGAGACTCTGCGTGCCTGGAGATCCGTCTTGCCTCCGGCGAGCGGGATCTCGCCGTCCCAGCCAATGGAGAGGTTCAGGACCAGGTGCTTGGTGTCGCCAGTCTGTCTCCACTCAATGATCGCCTGCACGATCTTCGGGCCGAGCTCGCTGAGCGCGCCGACGGACCCAGCCTGGTCGGAAGGGAGAGGGTCCTGAGTCGGATCGCCGTACGCCAGGGCACGGATGTTCTGGATTGTAGCGGCGCAGCCGGAGCCACTGCAGACAATCTCGTGAGCGAGGTGACCGAGGGTGTACCCGTGCTGCAAACCCGGGTGGTGAGTGAAGGAGAGAGGACCATCGGGCTCGCTGTCCAAGAAAGTGATCTGGACGTTAGGTTGGCCGTTGAACGGAAGATCCACATGACCGGTCTGACGCAGGAATTCATCCGCCAGAACGCTCTCGACGGTCGGCGGGCTCGATGGAGCTTCCAGCGATTCGCCGGAGACGGAAACCGCCATCCGGTCCGGACCAGCCTCCGTCAGATCGGAGCCGCGAGGGATGATGAAGGGCGGGACGGGGCGAACCTGGGTCGTGTAGACGCAGAGGCGGTCGAGCCCCAGATCGCTGATCAGGGCACGGTCGGCCGCGGTGAGCGCCCAGTACCATCCCGGGGAGGCTTTGCTGCCATTCGTAGGCAGCAGAGGCGTCGGTGGGTCCCAGCCGGCGATCCCCGGGCACACCGTGCTCCCCTTGCGCAGGGCTCCGACCCAGCGCCATGGGATGGTGCCGTTCCGGGGGTCAAGGGCGTCCCCTGACCGGCTAACGTACCCCTGAACCACAGCCTCCGCCGCCGACCTGGAGGCGCCGAAGGCCCCGAATCCAACTCCCAAAAACAGGCAGAACCATTTGAATCTCATCGATTTCTCCTTGCGCGGCGAAGCGATTGCCGCGCCTATGACTTAGGCTTTCGCGCCCGGAGAAACGTTTCTGACAGGCGGACTGGTCAGGGCTCGAAGAGGCGGAAGCTCGCCCAGTCGCCGGCCGGGTTCCGTTGCCGGCAGGCCAGTTGGGCGAGTTGGAAGGGTCGCGCCAGGTCCATTCCAGGCT
>DASWQX010000769.1:0-11780 GCA_036403495.1 Thermoanaerobaculia bacterium | reverse complement strand
CGGCGCGCCGTAGCGCAATACCGCGACGGCGCCGCAGAAGAGCCCGGCCAGCCCGGAGAGCAGGAGAGTGAAGAGGAGGACGCGGCCGTCGACGCCGATCTCTTCCAGCCGCGGGAGGTCTGGCGGCCGCAGGCGCGCCAGCAGCCGCACCCCGGCCCAGGTAAGGCCGAGGCCCAGCACTCCGCCGGTGAGCGACAGGGCCAGGCTCTCGCTCAGGAACAGACGGGCGACGTCGCCGCGCGAAGCCCCCAGCGCGGTGCGCACGGCCATCTCCCGCGACCGCCCCTCGGCGCGCACCAGGAAGAGGTTGGCGACGTTGGCGCAGGCGACCAACAGGATGCAGGCGACGCTCCCGAGGAGGATCCAGAGCAGCGACTCGACATCCCCCACGACGGTATCGCGCAGCGGCGTGGCGCGGACGGCGAGCCTGGCGCTCCGGATCATCTCGCGGGGGATCCCCTGGTCGCCATAGACCTCGGGCATCCGCCAGACGAGCGCCGAAAGCTCGCGGGCGGCCCGCGCCGCAGAAACCCCGGGACGGAGACGGCCGAGGCCCGGGTACGAGAAATCCCCGATCCGGAAGTGGGCGGGATCGATCGTCAGCGGCAGCCAGACCTCGGTCGCCGCGGTGGGGAAGGCGAAGCCGGACGGCATCACGCCGACGATCCGCCGCTCCACGCCGTCCGCCCGCAGGGTCTTTCCGACGGCGCCCGGATCGCCGCCGAACCGGCGCCGCCAGAGGCCGTCCGAGAGGACCGCGACCTTCTCGGCGCCCGGCTTCTCGTCCGCCTCCTGGATCATCCGCCCCAGCGCCGGCTTCACTCGCAGCACCGAGAAGATCGAGCCGGTCACGTCGGCCGATCCCAGTCGCTCGGGGCCGCCGCCGGCCAGCGTCACGGCGCCGCTCCGGTAGATCCCGAGGTCCGCGAGGACCCGGTTCTCCTTGCGGTAGAGGACGTAGGTACCGTCCGACAGCTCGAGGTAGTCCATTCCGAGCCCGGGCGAGTCGTGCTTGAGCGCCACCAGGCGGCCGGAATCCGGGTACGGGAGCGGACGGATCAGCACGGCGTCGACGACGGCGAAGATCGCCGTGGTGGCGCCGATGCCGACGCCAAGGGTGATCACGGCGACCACCAGGAACCAGGGGTTACGGCGGAGCTCGCGGGAGAGGGAACGGAAGATCGTCGGGACCGCGCTCATCGGGAGATTCCTCCGGACGGCTGAAGTATATTCTGGCGACCCGCAACCGGGTTACCATGTCGGCACCTCTTCGATCTCCTGAAAGGAGCGGTCATGAGAATGCACGCTGTGCTGTCCTTCCTTGCCGGAGGAGCGCTCCTCCTCGCCGCCGCGTCGCCGGCGGCGGCCGAGGGCCGGGTCACCTTCAATGACATGGTCGTCCAGAAATGCCCACAGAAAGGAGCCTGCGCCTGGAAGCTGAGCTGTGGTGTGGAAGGCAAGCCTGAGTCCGAGATGTTCTCCGGCACCAAGGCGAAGACCAAGTACACGGTCAACATCAACCGGGGCCTCGACATCCGCGCCTTCCCGGCGGACATCCGCTGCACCGCTTGGCTGGACACCGGCTGGATCGGCACCACCTGGGAGAAGCTCGACACCTCCACGGTGAGCGTGCCTTCCGGAGGTGAGTTCAGCCTCGACATCAACAGCCGGGAGCAGGGCTCGGTAACCGTCCGCCTGAGCATCGACAGCCTCGAGCTCGGCGTTCCCCCGCCGGCGGCGGCACCGGCCGCGGCGCCGAAGAAGGGAAAGGCCCCTGCTCCGAAGGCTCCGAAGGCGGAGGCGTCCTTGCAGTTCCTCGCCGTCTTCAGCCCCGAGCCGGAAGGGCGCGCGGTGGTGGTCGGCCTGGAGTGGGGGGCGTTCAAGAAGCGGGTGGACGACCTCGCCAGCCGCGGCCTTCAGATCGTCGACCTCGAGACCTACGAGCAGGGGGGCAAGACGTACTGGGGGGGCATCTTCCGCAGCACCCAGCAGGCGACCGTCCTGCTGGCCAACCAGGACTGGGACACCTTCCTCAAGAACTGGAAGACGATCACCGGCAGCAAGAAGCGGCTGTTCAACTTCACCGTCTACCAGAACGGCGGCAAGACCAACTTCGCCGGCCTCTACCGCGACCTCGGCGAGAAGTACTCCCTCTGGGTAGGCCAGTCGCGCAAGGACTTCGTGGCGAAGGTCAAGGAGCTCGCCGGCACGCAGGGCTTGCAGGTCGTCGACATGAACGCCTACCGCGCCGGCGGCACGTCGGTCCTCTACGCCGGGTCGTTCCACTACGAGGAGTCCCCCAACGAGCTCTGGACCAACCTCGACCAGCAGGCCTTCGACGCCAAGTGGCAGGCGGCCCGCCGCAAGAACATGCAGTTGATCGACGTCGAGAGCTACAAGGAGGGGGATAAGCGCTATTTCGACGCCATCGTCCACGGCGGCACCCCCGGCGAGGTGGTCCTCAACCTCGACGCCGCCGCCTTCACCGCCCGCTGGCACGACATGGTGAGCAAGGGGCTCCGCCCGACCAATCTCGAAGTCTACCGCGACTGATCGACGGCCTCGGAAGCATGGCGGGCGCTACAATGCCCGCCATGCCCGAGATTCCCCAGACTCCCGACCCCGAGCCCGCCGACCCCCTCGATCCGGTCGACGAAGCCTCCGACGAGAGCTTCCCGTCGAGCGATCCGCCCGCCTGGACGCCGCTCCATCCCGGCCCTCCGGCCGATCCCTCCGATCCTGGGAAAAAAGCGGCTCAGCTTCCGGCCGGCGGGTAGAAGTCGACCTCGCCCGCCGCGCGGGTCACGATCGTCCCCGCCTCGCCGCGGGCGATGCGGGTGACGTCGGCCAGCGCGCCGATGGCGGCGGTCTTGCCGGTGCGCTCGGCGAACTCGATCGCCGCCTCGACCTTGGGGCCCATCGATCCGGCGGCGAAAGGGAAGGCGGCGAGGGCCTCGGGCGTGGCCCGCCGGATCGCCCGCTGCGTGGGCTGCCCCCAGTCGAGATAGACGGCGCCGGCGTCGGTCGCCATGATGAACAGATCCACCTCCAACTCGCGGGCCATCAGGCAGCTCGCCCGGTCCTTGTCCACCACCGCGTCGATCCCCTGCAGCCGGCGCCCCGGCGCGTACATCGTCGGAATCCCGCCGCCGCCGGCGCAGATGACGATGCACCCCTTCTCGAGCAGCCACTTGACCGGCCGGATCTGAAAGATCTGCTTCGGCAGCGGCGACGCCACCACCCGCCGGAAGCCGTCGCCGTCCGGCGCCATCGCCCACCCCTTCTCGGCGGCGAGCCGCCGCGACTCCTCCTCCGTGTAGACGGGGCCGATCGGCTTGCTGGGGTGCGCGAAGGCCGGATCGTCGGGATCGACCTCGACCATCGACAGGATGGTCGCGAACGGCTGCTCGAAGGGGAGGAGGTTGCCGAGCTCCTGCTCGATCATGTAGCCGATCATGCCGTCGGTCTGCGCGCCCAGCACGTCGAGGGGGAACACGCTGGCCTGCTCGTAGGCGGCGCTCTGGAGGGCCAGCAGGCCCACCTGCGGACCGTTGCCGTGGGTGATGACGAGCTCGTGCTCGCGCCCCAGCGGCGCCAGCGCTTCAGCGGCGATCCGCACGTTCTTCCGCTGATTCTCGGCGGTCATCTCCTCGCCCCGCCGCAACAGGGCGTTGCCGCCCAGGGCTACCAGAATTCGCATGCGCACTCCCACGAACCGGCCGCGCGGCCGGAAAGAGGAGAGTCTACATCCCGCGACGCTCCGCTCGTCTCTTCCGTATACCTCTCTGAAGACCCCTGAAAAGAATCGACCGACCTCGAAATGGCAGAACGCATAGCGTCCCCCGGATGGGAGCTCCTGCACGGCGCCGACCGCCTCCTGGCCGAGGTGATCGCCGGCCGGAACCTGCTGCGCCACTGGCTGCGGCTCTGCCTCGCGATGGCCGCCTGCGCCGCGCTCTATGGCGCCGTGCTGGGCCTCTGGCACGGGCCGCGGCTCGCCCTCTACGACGCGGTGAAGCTGCCGCTCGTCCTCCTGCTCACCTCGGCGCTGACCGTGGGTTTCGCCTGGACGGCGGCGGCGGTGCTGGGGCTGCCGCTCCGCTTCGGCCAGGTGGCGGTGCTGACCTTCCTGGCGCTCACCGTGGGCAGCCTGCTGCTCGCCTCGCTGGCGCCGATCGCCGCCTTCTTCAATCTCAGCGCGCCGGCGCCGACCCCGGAAGCGCGGATCGCCCACAACCTGCTCTACCTGCTGCACACCGCCTTCGTGGGCGCCTGCGGCCTGGCGGGCACGGTGGCACTCTGGCGGGCGATGCGCCGGCTCGACGCTCCCGCGCGGACCCTGCGCCTCGTCTATATCGCCTGGGTGGCGGCCTTCGCGCTGGTAGGAGGCGAGGTGGCCTGGGTCCTCCGCCCGTTCGTCGGCAGCGTCTACATGCCGGTCCGCTTCCTGCGGCCGGACGCCTTCGACGGCAACGTCTACGAGTTCATCATCACCGACATCCTGAAGCACTTCGTCTCATCGCTCTGATCGGAGGAACTTCGCATGGAAACGCTTCCCGGCGCCCTCAACGAGCTGCTGACCCGGCCTCTCGCCTTCCTCGAACGGACGCGAAACGGCGGCGCGGCTTCGCCGGTTCGCCTGCTCGCGGCCTCAGCGCTCTGCTACGCGCTCTACGGCGCGGCGGCGGGTTTCTTCCAGGGGGGCGACCAGATCCTCGTCGCCGCCCTCAAGGCGCCGCTGATCATCTTCTTCATCCTGCTCCTCTGCCTGCCGAGCCTCTACGTGTTCTCCGCGGTGGCGGGGGCGGAATGGACGCGGCGGAGCTTCCTCGTCGTGCTCTCGGGCTTCGCGGCGACCCTGGCGCTGGTGCTGCTGGCACTCTTGCCGATCAACTGGCTCTTCTCCACCAGCAGTCGCTACCTCGGCGCCGCCGCGTTCTTCCAGTTCGTGCTCTGGATCCTCGCTCTCGGCCTCGCCTGGAGGTTCCTCGGTCAGGGTCTGCGGATGAATGGCGCGCGCGGCGGACTGGTCGTCTGGCTCCTCCTCTTCTGCGTCGTCTCCCTCCAGGCCGCCACGGTCCTCCGCCCCGTCCTGTCCCGGAAGGCGGGCGCGCCGATCTTCGTCAGCGGCAAGAAGTCCTTCCTGGAGCAGATCGGGGACGTGTTCGACGAGAAGGAGGAAGCGAAGACGCCGGCCACGAAGCTTACCCGATGACCTCGGAACCTTCCCGGATGGCTCGGGAACTTCCCGGACGGCTCGGGAACCTTCCCGGGCGATCGGGGAAGCTTCCCACCGTAAAAGGAAGCTTCCCTGGCCTCCCGGGAAGGCGGACATGGCGGAGGGAAGGTTCCCGAGACGTCGGGGAAGCCTCCCGCCGCAAAAGGAAGCTTCCCTCGTGTCGCGGGAAGGTTCCCGCGCGAAAAGGAAGCTTCCCGGCCGTCCGGGGAAGCTCCCCGGGCTGGCGGGACGCTTCCCGCCTCTTCCCCTAACCTTCCGGCCGCACCGCCCGCTCCACCGCGGTCGCGTCCTCAGCCTCCATGGCAATCTCCGCCTCCAGGCTCTCGCGGTCGCGGAAGATCGTCGCCACCGCGGCGATCCGGTCGCCCGCGCGGAAGCTGACGACGGCGCTCTTCTCCGGGATCGATCCGGACACCTCGATGGCATCCCACTTCACCGCATGCCCCACGTAGGAGATCGAGACGTCGTAGTGCTGACTCCAGAAGAATGGCGCGTGGTCGAAGGGCTCGCTGCGGCCCAGGATGTTCCCGGCCGCGACCTGCCCCTGGCGCTCGGCCACCACCCAGTGCTCGACGCGGATGCGCTCGCCCGAATAGGGGTCGGGCCAGCGGGCGATGTCGCCGGCCGCGAAGATCCCCGGGGCGCTGGTCTCCAGATGCTCGTTCACCAGCACGCCGTTGTCGACGGCGAGACCGGCGGCCGACGCCAGCTCCAGCCGGGGACGGACGCCGACGCCCATCACGACGAGGTCGGCGGCAAGCGCCGAGCCGTCGTCGAGCCGCACCTCCCCTTCCTCGATCGACGCCGGCTTGCGGCCGAGGCGGAAGGTGACGCCGTGCTCCTCGTGGAAGGCGCGGATGAAGTCGCCGAGCTCCGGCCCGAGGACCTTGACCAGCGGGCGGTCCTCCGGCGCCACCACCGTGACCTCGATCCCGCGCGTCCGCAGCGCCGCCGCGGCCTCCAGGCCGATGAAGCTGGCGCCGATCACCACCGCCCGCTTCGCCGTTTTGGCCGCTTCGATGATCGCCCGGCTGTCCGCGAGCGACCGCAGGACGTGGACGAAGGGTCGGTCGGCGCCGGGGATCGGCAGACGGATCGGCTCGGCGCCGGTGGCGAGGAGCAGGGCGCCGTAGCCGAGCGAGCGACCGTCCGCCAGGGTCACCGTCTTCGCCTGGGGATCGATCGCCGTCGCGCGAGCGCCCAGGAGGATCTCGATACGCTGCTCGGCGTAGAACTCGCGGGGGCGGAGCGGGATCCACTCCTCGGGGGCGTTGCCGGCGAGGTAGTCCTTCGAGAGGTTGGGGCGGTCGTAGGGGACCTCGTCTTCGGAGCCGATCATCCGGATCGCGCCCTGATAACCCTCGCGGCGGAGCCTCTCGGCCGCCGCGTTGCCCGCCGCGCCGGCGCCCAGGATGACGACGGACTCGGGGCCGGACGCCTCGCGCTTCGGCGTCATGTCGATCTTTTCGCGGACCGTGATCCGGTCCCCCGCGCGCTCCACCTTGTAGCAGGCGACCGGGTTGAGCGCCGGCGCCCGCAGCGCCTCGCCCGTGCGCAGGCTGAAACAGGCGTGGTGCCAGGGGCAGCGCACCGTGTCGCCGTCCACCACCCCCTCGGCGAGCGGACCACCGTAATGGGTGCAGGTGGCCCCGATCGCGAAGACCTCCTCCCCCCGCCGCACCACCAGCACCGCCTCGCCGCCGCTGTGGCCGAGAAGCTGGCCGCCGGCTGGCAGATCGGCGAGCGAAACACCCTGCGCGAGGTCGGGTCCTGAAAGCTCTGCCTCTCCGCTCATCGGTTTTTCCTCCCTAAGCCGTCTCTATCCTACTGGAGGCCGCACTCGCGCCGCCGCCCGGATCGCCTCCTCCAGGCCGGCGAGGAAGCGCGAGCGGTCGTTCTTCGCCATCGGCGCCGGGCCGCCGGTGACCACCCCGGCCTGGCGGAGCTGGGACATCAGCTCGCGAGTGGCCAGGGAGTCGCCGATCGAATCCTCGGTGAAGAGGTTCCCCTTGGTGCCGATCACCGTCGCCCCTTTTTCGAGACAGCGGGCGGCGAGGGGGATGTCGGCGGTGACCGCCACGTCCCCGGGGCCGATCCGCTCGGCGATCCAGTCGTCCGCCTCGTCGAAACGGCCGCCGACCACCACCTGGCGGATCTTCTCGTCCGTGGGAACGGACATGCGGCTGTTGGCGACCACGTGGACCGTCCAGCCGTGCCGCCGGGCGACGCGATAGACCTCGTCCTTGACCGGGCAGCCGTCGGCGTCGACGTAGACCTCGTGCATCGGCCCTCAGCCGAGGTTGTGGAAGACCTTCTGGACGTCGTCGTCCTGCTCCAGGCGGTCGACCATCTCCAGCACCTGAGTGGCCTGGGCCTCGGAGAGCTCGATCGGCGTCAGGGGGAGGTACTCGGACTCGGCGGAGACCGGCGTGATGCCGCGGTCCTCCAGCGCCTTCTGGAGGAGGCCGAAGTCGTTGAAGGCGCAGCGGAGCACGAGCTGCGGCTCGCCCTTGTCGTTGGCGCTCTCACCCATCTCGTCGAGGCCGTGGTCGATCAGCTCCAGCTCCAGCTCGTCGGGATCGACGCCGGCCGGGTTGAGCCGGAAGACGCCCATCCGCTTGAACAGGTAGTTGACGGTCCCCGAGTTGCCGAGGGTGCCGCCCCCCTTGTTGAAATGGGTCCGCAGGTTCGAGACGGTCCGCGTCGGGTTGTTGGTCGCGGTCTCGACCACCACGGCGATGCCGTGCGGCGCGTACCCCTCGTAGAGGATCTCCTCGTAGTCCTCCGCTTCCTTGCCGGCCGCGCGCTTGATCGCCGACTCGACCTTGTCCTTCGGCATGTTGACCGCGCGGGCGTTCTGGACGACCCGCCGCAGGAGCGGATTGCCGATCGGATCGGGACCGCCCGCCTTGACGGCGATGGTGATCTCCTTGCCGATCCGGGCGAAGGCTTTCGCCATCCGGTCCCAGCGGGCGAACATCGTGTGTTTTCTGGTTTCGAAAATGCGTCCCATGGGGGGGAATCTAGCCCGAGCGCGGAGGCGGAGTAAAGGGGGCGGCCCGGCTAATGGCAGTGCACGTCGTTGCGGACCACCCGCCCCCCCTTCATCACCCAGACGACGTGGCGGAGGGCGTTGATGTCCTTCGAGGGGTCGCCTTCGACGGCGATGAGGTCGGCTTCGAGGTCGGGGGCGACGGCGCCGGTCTTGTTCTGCAGGCCGAGCGCCTCGGCGGCGAGGGAGGTCGCCGAGACGATCGCCGCCATCGGCTCCTGGCCCCCCTTCTCCACCCGGTAGATCAGCTCCTCGAAGTTGCGGCCGTGCGCACCGGCGACCGCGTCGGTGCCGAAGACGATCTTGAGGCCCGGCGTCCTGAGCGCCATCTTGAACACCGCCAGCGCCTGCGGCACCGCCCGGCGCATCTGCTCGAACCCCTCGTCGGTGAAGTTGCCGACCCCCACGAAGTGCTGCTTGTTCTCGAAGTAGTTGCGGAAGACGAGGTCGATATTGGGATCGAACCAGATGCCGTGCTCGGCCATCAGCTTCAGGGTGGCCGCGTCGAGCAGGACGCCGTGCTCGATCGAGGTACAGCCGGCGAGCACGGCGCGGCGGACGCTCTCGACGCCGTGGGCGTGGACGGCCGAGCGCAGGTGGAGGGCGGTGGCCGCGCCGCAGGCGGCGTTGAGCTGCTCCTGGGTGAGCGTCGGGGCGCCGCCGTCGCGGATGCTCTTGGAGGCGAAGATCTTGATCACGTCCGCCCCGGGCCCGGCGCGGTCGACCACCGCCTCGCGCATCTTCTCGGGGGAGCCGGTCTCCTCGGAAAGGGGCTCCAGCGAGGTCAGGATGCGCGGCCCGGCCAGGATGCCGCGGGCGATCGCGTCGCGCAGCGGCGCGTCCTCGGGGCCGCCGAGGCTCTGGACGGTGGTGATCCCGCTCCGCACGGTCAGCGCCGCGTTGTCGGCGGCATGGAGGGCGATCTCGGCCGGCGTCTCCCTCTGCGCCTTGTTGTCCTCGTCGTAGAGCATGCCGTTGCGGCCGAAGTGCCACCCCATGTGGACGTGGGTGTCGACGCCGCCGGGCATCAGCGTGAGGCCGCGGAGGTCCCAGGTCGGGTTCTCCCGCGGCTTCAGCTCGATCGACCGGATGCGCGAGCCGTCGAGCACGATCGTGACGTCGGTCATCGACCCGCCCCGGCCGTCGAGGAGCTTGCCGACGCGGATCGTGACCGGCCCGTCCCCTTGGATGGCACCCGTGAAGCCGGGCGTCAGCAGCAGGGAGAGGGCGAGGAGCAGACTCTTCATGAGAGTTGCCGTAGCGCCGCGGCCATCCGCGGCAGGGCCGCCTCGATCTCGGCGATCGAGACCGCGCCGACGCTGAGGCGGAACCACCCCTCGTCCTCGGTCGAGCCGAAGGCCTGGAAGGCGATCACGGCGATGCCAGCGGCCTCCAGCAGCCAGCGGCGCACCTCGTCGTTGGTGCGCAGCTCGCTCCCCCCGGGGGCCCGGCGGCCGAAGGGGTGGATGCGGGCGGTGAGGTAGATGGCGCCCATCGGCGGGATGCTGTCGACCGGCAGCCCCTCCCGCTTCATCGCCTGCAGCCCTTCGTGCAGCAGGTCGAGGCGCTCCTGGAGCTCGCGCTGGAAGGTGCCCTCGAAGCGCTGGATCGCCGCCGGATCGTCGAGCAGGCCGACGGTCGCGAACTGCTCGGCGCGCGGCGCCCAGGCGCCGACATGGCCGAGCACGGCCGACATCCGGGAGATCACGTCCACCGGCCCCACGGCCCAGCCGACGCGCAGCCCGGTGGCGGCGAACCCCTTGCTGATGCCGTCCACGAAGACGGTGTATTTCGCCATCTCGGGGATCAGCTCGGGGGGCGTCACGTGCGGGATGCCGCCGAAGCGGAGCATCCAGTAGATGTGGTCGTAGAGGATGAACAGCGGCCGCTCGCCGCGGCGGGCGCGCCCCTCGTTCTCCGCGAGGACCGCCTCGCAGATTCCCATCAGCTCCTCGCGCGAGAAGGCGGTGCCGGTGGGGTTCTCCGGCGAGTTGAGGCAGAGCAGGCGGGCCCCCGGCAGCGCCGGCAGGAGCTCCTCGCGGCTGGGCAGGAACCGGCGCTCCGGCCGGCAGACCACCGGCACGCCCACGGCGTCCACCATGTGGACATAGTGGTTGTTGTTCCAGCTCGGCACCGGGTAGACCACGCGGTCGCCGGGATCGCACAGGGTGCGGAAGGTGCAGTAGATGATCGGCCGGGCGCCGCCGGTGATCAGCACCGAGTCGGTCGGGTAGCGCAGGCCGAGCTCGCGCTCGTAGAAGCGCACCACCGCCGCCCGCAGCTCCGGAATGCCGTTCGACGGCGGGTAGTTGGTCTCGCCGCGCTGGAGGGCATCGACGACGCCCTCGGCGAGCTCGGCCGGGATCGGGAACTTCCGGGGATCGAAGTCTCCCACGGTGAGGTTGCAGACGGTCCGGCCGCCGGCGACCAGGGCGCGGATCTCCCCGGCGATGCGGAGGATCTCCGAGCCGACGAGGCCGGCCGCCATGCTGGAGACGCGGGAGCGGGGGTCCGGTCCGGCATCCTTGGCCAGCGCCGCGAGGTCGAGGCAGGTCGCTTGAAGTTCCATAGGGCGTGACTATGCCAGGAACCGGCCCGGCGTTCCAGAGGGTCCGGGGATCAGACGCGAGGGAACAGGCCGTCCACCAGGATCGCCAACCCCGGCAGGACGGCCGAGCGGACCGTCCCGCCGGCTCCGAAGCGGCCCAGCTCGACGTATCGGGTGCGATCCTCGTTCAAGGCCAGGACGGTCACGGCGCGGCTCCGCGGTTCCACTCGCCAGTACTCCGGAACCCCGGCCTCGCGGTAGGCGTCCAGCTTGATCGTCTGGTCCCGTTTGCGCGTCGAGGGGGATTCGACCTCGACGACCAGGTCGGGAACGCCCTGGAAATTCTTGTCTCCCGAGTGCGGCGCGTTGCCGGCCAGGAAGAAGATCACGTCGGGCTGAACCGGCGAAGCGATCCCGTCCGGCAGCAGGATGTCGAAGGGAGCGACCAAGGGGGAGCCGAGACCGGTTTCCTCGCCGAAGACATCCAGGAACCGGACGAGCCGGCTCACGACGAACTGGTGGTCGTAAAAGGGCGCGGGCGTCACGTAGAGATTCCCACGGATCACCTCGAAGCGGCGGCCGTCGTCGGGCAGGCGCGCGTAGTCGTCATAGGTCCACTTTCCCTGCGCCGGCCAGGCCGGTTCGTCGCCGCTCCACGGAAATGTAAGGTGTGCTGGTTTGGCCATCGCAGTCCTCCCGATCCTGGCAAGGTTAGATCTGCGGGAACAGGGAGTCCACCGGGATCGCCAAGCCCGGTAGGAGGACGGAACGGACCGTCTCGCCGGCTCCGAATTGACCCAGCTCGACGTATCGGGTGCGATCCTCGCTCAAGGCCAGGACGGTCACGGCGCGGCTCCGCGGTTCCACTCGCCAGTACTCCGGAACCCCGGCTTCCCGGTAGGCGTCCAGCTTGATCGTCTGGTCCCGCTTACGCGTCGAGG
>DASWQX010000768.1:0-4251 GCA_036403495.1 Thermoanaerobaculia bacterium | reverse complement strand
AGCAGGTCGGGATGGCCCGGATGGTTGACCTCGTAGAGGAGGACGCGGAGCCCGCGGAAGGGCTCCTGGTCCGGCTGGCCGTCGCGCAGGGGGGCGAGCAGGCGGTGGAGGGCGGCGAAGGCGGCGCGGTGGTCGCGCGAGACCTCCAGCGGCGAGGGGACCAGCAGCAGCTCGGGACGCTGGGTCAGGACCGCCCGGCGGATCCCCTCCGCCGCCGCGTCCAGGTGCCGGTCGAGGGCGCCGTCGGGGAGGTCCAGGTGATCGCAGCCGGCGAGCCCCAGGATCCCGCAGGCCGCGCCCGACTCCTCCCGCCGCCGCTGGCGGTAGGCCTCGCGGTCCGCTATCTCCTCCCCCTCCGCTCCCCCGCCGCCGTCGGTCAGGAAGAGGACGCGCACCGCCGCACCGGCCGCCGCGAGCTGGGCCGCCAGCCCGCCGCAACCCAGCACCGCGTCGTCATGGTGAGGGGCGAGCACGAGGGCGCTCGCGGCTCGCACGGGCTCGGTCCAGCCGGGAGGCAGAAAGGTTCCGTTCATTGGGCATACCCCAGGGCGCGCAAGCGCATCTCGGTCTCCGGGTTGGGCGCCGCGCCGGCGGCCGGCGCGCGCCGGCGGCCCGGGAGCCAGAGGAGCAGCGACGGTCCGCTCGACGAGGGGAGATCGGCCGCCGTGAGCATCGCCACACTCAAGATACCTCCAGGATACGGCGTGCCCATCCCCACGCGCATCTGGGCGGCGGCGAGCGGACGGCCGCCGACGCGGGCCTCCACGGACTGGACGCCGCCGAAGTCCCCCTCCAGGCGGAAGCCCTTCTCCAGCGTCTCGCCGCCGAGATCGAAGGTCACCCGGTTGCCGGCGAGCTCGACCCGGTCATCGTCCGCGAGAAAATAGGAATCCCAACCGGAGGCGGGGCGCCCGAGGGTGATCGACCCTTGAACCCGCGCGCCGGCCGGAAAGCGCGAGGCGAAGACGCGCAGGCCCGGCAGCTCGCGGTCGAGCTGGCGATGGAGGATCGGCTGCAGCCGATCGATGTCCGCCGCCGCGCTCGTGGAGCGCGCGAGATCGTTCCGCTCCCGGGCATCGCGGCCGAGGTCGTACAGCTCGACGCGGCGCAGGCGGTGCAGGTCCTGCGTCCAGAGATAGGCCTGGAGCTCGTCGGTCGGCGTGTAGGGGGTCCGCGGATTGAACAGGATCAGCTTCCGGCCGTCGAGCACGGCGGCGGTCCGCAGGGGGCCGATCATCATGTGCTGGGCGAAGGCGCCCAACCGGGGGAGCGGCGACCTCCGCCGGAGCGCGGGAAGGAGATCGACCCCTTCCCAGGAAGGATCGACAGGGCCCCCCACGGCGCGCACGAGGGTAGGAGCCAGATCGAGCAGCCGCACGGTGCCGCGCAGGCGCGAGCCGGCGGGGACGTGGCCGTCCCAGCGCACCAGGAGCGGCACGTGGATCTGCTCCTCGTAGAGGGTGAAGCCGTGCTTCCATCCGCCGTGCTCGTGGAACTCCTCGCCATGGTCGGCGGTGAGCACGATCAGGGTGTTGCGCAGCACGTCGGGTGGGATGGAATCGATCAAGCGGCCGATGAAGCGGTCGGCGTAATGGATCTCGCTGTCGTAGAGGGCCTTCAGGTGCTCGACGTCCCGCGCCGGATCGAGCGGGAGCTTTCCCGCGTAGACCCCCTGCATGTAGCGCCCCGGCACGCAGCCCGGACAGGGCACGGCCTCGAAGGGCGAGCGGTTGTCCACGATCTCCGGATTGTCGTAAGGGTCGTGGGGATCGAGGTAGTGGACGTAGAGGAAGAACGGCTGGTTGCGGTGCGCCTCCAGCCAGGGGAGCACCCGCCGGTTGACC
This sequence comes from Thermoanaerobaculia bacterium, assembly GCA_036403495.1. Lineage (GTDB taxonomy): Bacteria > Acidobacteriota > Thermoanaerobaculia > Multivoradales > UBA5704 > DATARR01. The sequence goes on along the minus strand of DASWQX010000768.1, from coordinate 2,407 downwards.
GCCGCGGCGTCCGGCTGGTTGTCGTCGGCCGTCGGGTCCGGCGGGCTGAAGAAGGTTTCGAAGCCGCCGGCGAAACCGTTCCCCGCGTGGAGAATCCGGTTGCCGAGGAAGCCGCCGGTCTCGTAGCCGCGCCGCGCCATCGCCGCGGCCAGCGTCGGGACCCCCGGCGGGATGCCGTACGCCGCGGCGTCGTTGCCGAGGAGCTCGCCCGGCTGGCGGCTGGTCATGAACGAGACCACCGACGGGAGCGTCCAGGGCGCCTGGGCGTAGGCGTTCTCCACCACCACCCCCGGCCGCGCCAGGGTGCGGGCGATGTTGGGCGACGTGTCGCGCCCATAGCCGTAGGGCGTCAGGTGGTCGAAGCGCAGGGTGTCGACCAGGATGAAGAGGACGTTCGGGCTCTTCGTTTGAGCCGCAGGGCTCGGAGCCGACAGCCGGACCGGCCCCCAGGCGACCACGTTGCTGTGCCGGCGCTCGGGCGGCAGGCCGTCGATCGCGGCGTGGAACTCCAGGGTGACCTCGCGGCCGGCCCAGCGGGAGAGGTCGGCCGTGAAGTCGAGCCACTGAGGGTGGCCGCGCTCCGAGGTCTGCAGCACGTCGACCACCTCGCGCTCATCCGCGCTCCTCGCCACCACCCAGGCCCGCAGGCCGCGGACGATCCGCCACCCCTCGGGAAGGAGCTGGACGCCGGCGTGCAGCTCGCCGCCGCGCGGCACGATCCCCCGCCAGCGCCAGGGGTCCACCGAGGTGAGGACGGCCGTGCGGCGCTCGCCGTCGAAGGTACAGGGCAGGATCTCGGGCGGGCGCTGGAACCAGAGCCCGGAGGCCGATCCACTCCCGCCCGTCGAGTATCGTTTGGCGGCGATCGCTTCGCGCAGCGCCAGACCCCGGGGAAGGGTACGGCCCGAGCAGCCGGAGATCGCCAGCACCAGCAGACCGCAGGCCGCGCGGCGGAGATCTCCGGAGGTCAGGGCCCGCTCCGGAAGTCGCGCCAGCGCAGCGCCAGGACGTCCCAGAACATGCGGACCGAGTCGGTCAGGGGGTTGACCTTCGAGGCCGGCGAGTCGGTCCAGCGGACCCCCACCTCGACGACTCGGTAGCCGCGCCGCTGCGCCAGCCAGACCAGCTCGACGTCGTAGGCGAAGCGCTGGATCCGGAGCTCCGCGAAAAGGCGGCGGGCCACCTCGCCGTCGAGCAGCTTGAATCCGCACTGAGTGTCCCGCAGCCCCCTCACCCCCAGGACCTGGATGATGAAGTTGAAGGTCCGCCCCATCATCTCGCGGTAGAAGGGCTGGTGCTGGAGGATGTCGGAGCCCTCGACGGCGCGGCTGCCGAGCACCAGCTCGGCCTCCGGAAAGCGGGGCAGGAGCCGCTCGAGGTCCTCGATGGGAGTGGAGAGATCGGCGTCCAGGAGCAGGACGGCCTTCCCCACACTGGCCAGCACGCCGATCCTGACCACCGCGCCCTTGCCGCGGTTCACCTCCTGCCGGAGGAGGCGGACGCCTCGCGGCGCGAAGGCCAGCGCCACCTCCGCCGTCGCGTCGGTGCTGCCGTCGTCGACCACCAGGACTTCGTAGCTGAAGCCCTTTTGGGATAGATAATCCACCACCCTCTGCAGAGTAGGGCCGAGGCGAAGCGACTCGTTGAACGCGGGAATGACGACGGAGAGATCCATAAGGCGGGGCGATTATATGGAGGAGGAGAATAGAATGGGATCGTCCGACGGAACCCGACGCCTTTGGCCGACTTCCCCGATTTGAGAACCCTGACTGCCCTGCTCCCCACGCCGGGAAGCGTGCTGGTGGTCGGTACGAACCCCGAGCCGGTCGCCCGGGATCTCGCCGCCGCCGGGCACGCCGTCTCCACGGCGAGCGATCTTCCCGGCGCGGCCCGGATCCCTGAATCGAGCCTGGACGCGGTGGTCCTCGGCGCTCCGGACACCGTCACCTTCCAGGCGGCGCGGCGCCTCCTGCGGGAGAAGGGGCGGCTGCTGATCGCCGGCCCGGCTCCCGGCCGCACGGAGCAGGAGACTGTGATCGCCCTGTCGGAGGCCGGATTCGTGGTCCTGAAGGTCGACCTCCCTGCCGCAGTCTATCTCGCGCGCAAGGAGAGCTTCTTCGTCCGCGAGTACCGGCAGGGCGACGAGGAGCAGATCCTGCCGATGTTCCGCCGCAGCTTCCATGTCGATCGCAGCCTCGCGCGCTGGGCCTGGGAGTACCGCGAGAACCCCTACGGCACGCTGAGGATCAGCGAGGCCTTCACGGAGGACGGCCGGCTCGCAGCCCACTATGCCGGATACCCGGTGCGGTTCCATGACGGGACCGGAGCCAGGGCGCGCATCCTCCCCGCCCTCCAGGTCGGCGACACGATGACCGAGCCCGCCTTCCGCCACGTCGGACGCGGGCCG
>DASWQX010000767.1:0-5373 GCA_036403495.1 Thermoanaerobaculia bacterium | reverse complement strand
GCCGCGCCGGATAAGCCGGCTCTCACCTACGGCGAGCTGGTCGCCCGCGCCCGCCGGCTCGGCGGCTCGCTGCGGCAGCGCGGCGTGGGGCCCGGCGTGCGGGTGGGCATCTACGCCGAGCGCTCGCCGGATACCCTGGTCGGCATGCTCGCCGTGCTGATGGCCGGCGGCGCCTTCCTGCCGCTCGATCCGGACTACCCCGCCGAGCGGCTCGCCCTGATCCTCGAGGATTCCCGCGTGCCGGTGCTCCTCGCCCGCCCCGGCCTGGCGGACGGCCTGCCGACCGGCGGCGCCGACCTTCTGCCGCTCGGCGGCGGGGAAGGGCCCACGGAGGCTCCGCCGGCGGCTTTTGAGACCTGGCCGGATCCAGGGCCGGACGACCTCGCCTACGTCATCTACACCTCCGGCTCCACCGGGCGCCCCAAGGGGGTGCTCATCCCCCACCGCGGGTTCCTCTGGGCCGTCGAGGCGCTGGCGGACCGGTCGGGGGTGACGCCGGAGAGCCGGGTGTTGCAGTTCGCCTCGGCGAGCTTCGACGCCTCGGTGTGGGAGATCTGGAGCACGCTGATCCGCGGCGCGGCGCTCGTCCTCGCCCACCGCGAGGAGCTGCTCCCCGGCGCGCCCCTGCTCGCCACCCTGCGCGACCGCGGGATCACCAACGCCTTCCTGACCCCTACCGCCCTGGCGGCGCTGCCGGCGGGCGTCGAGGGCGAGCTGGCCGAGCTGCGCGGCCTGGTGGTGGGGGGCGAGGCCTTCCCCCCCGACCTGGTGGCGCGCTGGGCCCCCGGCCGCCGGCTCTGGAACGCCTACGGGCCGACCGAGGCGAGCATCTGCGTCACTATGGCCCGCCTCGGCGCGGGAGGGCAGACCCCGATCGGCCGCCCGGTCGCCGACGCCCACCTCCGGGTCCTGGGCCGCCAGCTCGAGCTCACCCCCGAGGGGATCCCCGGCGAGCTCTACCTCGGCGGCCGCGGGCTCGCCCACGGCTATCTCGGCAAGCCCGACCTCACGGCCCAGGCCTTCCTCCCCGACCCCTTCGCGGGGGAGGCGGGAGCGCGGCTCTACCGCACCGGCGACCTCGTCCGCTTCCGGCCCGATGGCCAGCTCGAGTTCCTCGGCCGCGCCGACCGCCAGGTCAAGGTGCGCGGCTTCCGCATCGAGCCGGGGGAGATCGAGGCGCAGATCGCCGAGCACCCGGGGGTCCGCGAGGCCGCCGTAATGCCCTACGAGGCCGGGACGCGGGACCTCCGGCTCGCCGCTTACGTGGTGGCGGCCGGACCCGGGGAGCTCACCGCGCACGAGCTGCGCGCCTTCCTGCGCGGCCGGCTCCCCGAGCACATGGTCCCGGCCTGGTTCGGCTTCCTGGCCGCCATGCCGCTGTCGCCCGGCGGCAAGATCGACCGCCGCGCCCTCCCTGCCCCCGGCCGCGACGAGACGGTTTCGACGAACGTCGCCGCGGCGCCGAGCACTCCCACCGAGGAGCTGCTGGCCGGGATCTGGGCGGAGGTGCTGGGCGTGGAGGTCGGCGCCGGCGACGACTTCTTCGATCTCGGCGGCCATTCGCTGCTGATCGGCAAGGTGCTGGCCCGGGTGCGCGACGCCTTCGGGGTGGACCTGCCCGTGCGGGCCGTCTTCGAGGCGCGCACGCTGGCGGCGCTGGCGCGGCGGATCGAAGGGGCGCTGTCGGCGCTGTCGGCGCTATCGGCAGAGGCCGGGGAGGTCTCGCGGCCGCCGCTCTCCCGCGCCGCTCGCGCCGAGCCGCTGCCGCTCTCCTTCGCCCAGCAGCGCCTCTGGTTCCTCGACCGCCTGCAGCCGGGCTCCCCGGTCTACAACCTGCCGGCGGCGTTCCGCCTCGCCGGAGCCCTCGATCCGAATGCCCTGGAGCGCGGCGTCGACGAGGTCTTCCGGCGGCACGAGGTCCTGCGCACCACCTTCACCGAAAGCCCCGGCGAGGAGCCGCGCCAGGTCGTGGCACCGTTCCACCCCGGCGGCCTGCCGCGGATCGATCTCGGCGGGCTTCCTCCCGGCGCCGCCCGCGCCGAGGCCGCCCGGCTGGCGGCCCGGGAGGCGCGGCGCTCCTTCGACCTCGTTCGCGGCCCGGTGGCACGCCCCCTTCTCCTGAAGCTGTCTCCCGGCGAGCACCACCTGCTCTTCTTCTGCCACCACATCGCCTTCGATGGCTGGTCGATGGGCATCCTCCAGCGCGAGCTGGGCGCCCTCTATGGCGCCGCCGGGCGGCCGTCCCCGCTGCCGGAGCTGACCTTCCAGTACGGCGATTTCGCCGTCTGGCAGCGGCGCTGGTTGAGCGGCGAGACGCTCGCCGGCCAGCTCGCCTACTGGCGCGAGCGGCTCGCCGGCGCGCCCGAGGCGCTGGAGCTGCCGGCCGACCGGCCGCGCCCGCCGGTGCAGAGCTTCCGCGGCGACGTCCTGCGGCTCGCCGTCCCGGTTCACCTCGCGGCCGGGCTCCGCGAGCTCGCCCGGGCGGAGCGCTCGACCCTGTTCATGACCTCGCTCGCGACCTTCTCGGCGCTGCTCGGCCGCCTCAGCGGCCAGACCGACCTGGTGGTGGGCTCGCCGGTCGCCGGCCGCACCGAGGCGGGGATTGAGGGGGTGATCGGCTTCTTCGTCAACACCCTGGCCCTGCGCGCCGACCTCGGGGGAACCCCCACCGTCCGCGATCTACTCGCCCGGGTGCGCGAATCGGCGCTCGCCGCCTACGCTCACCAGGACCTCCCCTTCGACCGCCTGGTCGGCGAGCTGCGGCCGGAGCGCGATCCCTCCAGGACTCCGCTGTTCCAGGTGGTGTTCTCCCTCGATCCGGTGCAGGGGGGCGAGCTCGTCCCGGGGCTGGCCTGCGAGCCGCTGGAGATCGACAACGGCACGGCCAAGTTCGACCTCACCCTCTTCCTTGAGCAGCAGGGGGACGAGCTGGTCGCGCTCTTCGAGTACGCGACCGACCTCTTCGACGCCACCACCGTGGCGCGGCTCGGCCGCTCCTACCTCCGCCTGCTCTCGGGGGTGGTAGGGGAGGGGGCCGGGATCCGGCTGCTCGACCTGCCGCTGCTGGCGGCGGCGGAGCGCTGGCAGATCCTCGGCGAGTGGAACGAGCCCCGCACCCCGCCGGTGGAGGACGCCTGCCTGCACGACCTGGTGGCGGCGCAGATGGCGCGCACCCCGGAGGCCGTGGCGCTAATCCACGGGCACGAGCGGATCACCTACCGCGAGCTCGGGCGCCGCGCCGGCCGGCTGTCCCGGCGGCTGGCGGCCCTCGGCGTGGGGCCGGAGGTGCGGGTCGGGGTCTGCTTGTCGCGGACTCCCGCCCTGGTGACCACGCTGCTGGGCGTCCTCGGCGCCGGCGGGGCCTACGTGCCGCTCGATCCCAACTACCCCTCGGACCGTCTGGGGTTCATGGTCGAGGACGCCGGCGCCGCGGTGACCGTCACCGAACGGGCGCTCGCCTCCCGCCTGCCGGCTTCGCAATCGCGGCTGCTGCTGATTGACGAAGAATCGCCGGAGGATGAGCCGGAGGATGGCGCTGCCGAAGCCGAGCCCCGCCGGCCCCTCCCCGGTAACCTCGCCTACCTGATCTACACCTCGGGCTCGACCGGCCGCCCCAAGGCGGTGGCGATCGAGCACCGCAGCCCCGTGGCGCTCGTCCGCTGGGCGCAGGGGGAGTTCGATGCCGAGGAGCTGACGGGCGGCGTCCTGGCCGCGACCTCGATCTCCTTCGACGTCTCGGTCGCCGAGCTGTTCGTCACCCTCTCGTCCGGCGGCCGGCTGATCCTCGCCAACAACGTCCTCGCGCTGCCGGAGCTGCCGGCGGCCGGCGAGGTCACCCTGGTCTGCGCCGTCCCCTCGGCGATCGCCGCCATGGCCGACGCGCGGGCGTTGCCGGCCAGCGTCAAGACGGTCAACCTGGGCGGCGAGCCGGTGAAGAGCGCGCTCTCCGAGGCGCTCTACGCCGGTGGGGTCCAGCGGGTGCGGAACCTCTACGGCCCGTCGGAGGACACCACCTATTCGACCTTCGAGGTGATCGCGCGGGGCGCTAAGCGCGAGCCGACGATCGGCCGGCCAGTGGGCGGCGCCCGGGCCACCCTGCTCGACCGCGAGCTGCGGCTGGTGCCGGTGGGGGTGATCGGGGAGATCTACCTCGGCGGCGCCGGCCTCGCGCGCGGCTATCTCGGCCGGCCGGAGCTGACGGCCGAGCGCTACGTGCCCGATCCGCTGGCGAGCGTGCCGGGCGAGCGCCTCTACCGCACCAGCGACCTCGGCCGCTACCTGCCCGACGGCCGCCTCGAATACCTCGGCCGGCTCGACCACCAGGTCAAGGTGCGCGGCCACCGGATCGAGCTGGGGGAGATCGAGGCGGCCCTGCTGGCCCACCCCCAGGTCCGCGAGGCGGTGGTGGTGGCGCTCGGCGACTCGGCCGACGACCGTTCCCTCGCCGCCTACTTCGTGGCCGCCGGCTCACCGCCCCCCACCGCCGCCGAGCTGCGCGACCACCTGCGCGGCCGGCTCGCCGAGCCGATGGTCCCCGCCTCCTTCACCCGCCTCGACCGGCTGCCGCTGAATCCGAACGGCAAGGTGGAGCGCAAGGCCCTGCCGCCGCCCGAGACTGCGGAGGCGGAGACGGGCGGGCCGGCGGCGTCGCGCGGGTTCGCCAGCCCCCTGGAGGAGCTGCTCGCCGGGATCTGGGCCGAGGTGCTGGGGAGCGCGGAGCTGCCGCGGGCCGAGGACGACTTCTTCGAGCTGGGCGGCCACTCCCTGCTCGCCACCCGGGTGGTCTCGCGGGTGCGGGCGGCGCTGGGGATCGAGATGCCGCTGCGCGCGCTGTTCGCCGCGCCGACCGTCGCCGAGCTGGCGGCGAGCGTGGCCCTGCAACTAGGTACGGCCGGCGGCGCGGCCGGGGCCGAGCCGATCGCGCCGCTGGCCGACCGTTCGGACCTGCCGCTCTCCTTCTCCCAGCAGCGGCTCTGGCTGCTCGACCGCCTGGAACCCGGATCGACGGTGTACAACCTGCCGCTCGCCTACCGGATCGACGGTCCCCTGGAGGCCCGGGTCCTGGCGCGGACCCTGACCGAGGTGCTGCGCCGCCACGAGGTGCTGCGCACCACCTTCGCGGCGGTGGGGGAGAGCGGCGAGCCGCGCCTCGTCGTGGCCCCTCCGGGTGCGGTCTTGCTCCCCCGCGTCGACCTCACCGACCTGCCGCCGGCGGCGCGGGACTCCGAGGCCGAGGCGCTGACCCGCGCGGAAGCGGGGCGCCCGTTCGACCTCGCCGCCGGCCCGCTCTTCCGGGCGGCGCTGATCGCCACCGGGAGAGGATGCCACCGGCTGCTGATCAGCATGCACCACATCGCCACCGACGGCTGGTCG
>DASWQX010000766.1:0-4727 GCA_036403495.1 Thermoanaerobaculia bacterium | reverse complement strand
GCCGCAAGCTCGAGCTGGGACCGGCCTCTTTTGACGCGCCGGCGGCGGCAGGTGTATCGTCCTTCAGCAGACTCGAAGTAGCAGGCGGAGCGGCAGTCCCTACACCCTTCGGAAAAAGGAGAGACGGAGATGCGGAAACCTGGGTTCAAGTTTCTTGTGACGTCGCTGTTTCTGATCGTGGCCCTTCTTGGCGCGGGTCAGGCTGCACGGGCCGCCTCGGCGCCCATGGGTCTGATGACGGCGATCGACGTCTGCGGCTGCTGCCCGGTGACGTGCGGCGGAGGCACTTTCGTCGGCTGCTACAACGTCCTCGGCATGCCGCCCAATGCCGTCACCTGCGTCTACAGCAACAGCGGCGGCGGCCCCGGCTGCGTGAGCTGCCTCCTCACCGCCAAGGATGACCCGGGGACGGTGACGCTGAGCTCGATCTTCGCAGGCGCCCCGGCCAGCGTGTCCACGGGAAAATAGGTCCGAGCCCGAGCTTGGGAGGGCGGCTCCTGCCCACGGGCCTCGCCAGGAGGCGATCCTGGCGAGGCCTACAGGCATGAGGATCAGGCTGTCTCGCCGCGCAGGACGTGCCGCACGGTCAGTCCCGCCGCCTGCTGGTGCGCCCGATCGGCGTCGAAGTAAGGCCGCCAGCGGTCATAGTCCTGCACTTTGTGCACTACGACGACGTAGGGCATAGGCATCCCTCCTGAAGAGTGCGTTTATCGAAGGCTCTTCCTTTAGCAGTCCCATCCCGCGATGGTGCAGGCGCGGAAGATCTCGCAGCTCGGCCCGGTATTGCCGCCGCCGGCGCGCAGCTCCGGGCTGTCGGCCTGGAGGCTGAGCACCGTCTCCTTGCTGAGGGTGATCTTCTTGATCGGGGTCTTCTTCATGGCGTCTCCCTTTGAGGATAGCGCCCCCGGAGTGCCCAGGGGCGAGACGAACCGTGAGGCTGGAACCCTTGGAGGGGTTTCGAGGTGACGCCGGGATCATCCCACTCGCGGCGGCGCGCCGCAAGTTTCGCGGTGAGGGGATTCCGAGCGCCGGTTCGTTAGATCGGAAGTGCCCGAGAGTGGGCCAGAAACGATCACAAACAAGGAGAAACGTCATGACTACCTTTCGGAAACTGTTCCTGCTGCTGGCTCTGCTGACCGCCTTCATGGGCTCCCTGAGCTTCACCGCCAAGCCGGCCCACGCCCTGATCTGCTGCTCGGCCTGCGACATCAATCCGGACACGGCTCCCTGTCGTCACGGCTGCTCGCCGAGCTGCTAGGCCTCCATCGGCCCCGATGCGGCGCTCTCCTCCGTGGGGCGGCCTGATGGCCGCCTCACGGATCTCCCTTATGGGCAATGGAGACACTGAGGGTATTCTGAATTATCATCTGGTCCACGGGAGCGCCCAAGAGGGGCGACAACCGACCGCGAAAGGAGAACTGTTCATGCGCAAGCCCACTGGGCTCAATCCTCGCCGGAAGCTGTTCCTCCTGCTGGCTCTCTTGACGGCGTTCATGGGCTCTCTGAGCTTCACCGCCAAGCCGGCTCACGCCCTGATCTGCTGCTCGATCTGCGACCTCAATCCGGACTCGGCTCCCTGCCGTCACGGCTGCTTGGGCTGCTAGGTCCAGGGCGTCCCGGAGGACGAAGCGTTGCTCGAGGCGGCAGGGCGCGGATCTCGCGCCCTGCCGCACCTCCTCCAGTAGAAGCGCTCAAACGAGCTCTCTCCTCTGCTTCCAGACCCGGGACGTCGTGACCGATCCGACGGGACCGGCTGGTACGACAGCAATGGCCTGGAGATCGACCCGAAGTACCCCTCCTGGCGCACCGGGACGGCACCGCTCTGAGGATCGCCGCGCTGACCCTTTCCTCGGCATCAAGGGCGCGAAATAGCCTCCGGCGGCCAGAAAAGGCGCCCGGCCTGTTCCGCAGGACGCTCCCGGGCGTATAGACTCCCCGGGCCCGCGACCGGACGACCGGGCCGAGACGAGCGAGGGTCATTCATGCTGGAAAAAGAGTCGCAGAAGGCAGCGTTGGTGGATCAGGTGGCCGAACGGGCCGCGGAGCGGGTGCCCGAGCGCCGCGACGAGGTGCGGCGGTTCGCCCGCCAGTTCTACGAGCACGTGGCGCCGGACGACGTCCTGGCCGGCACGCCCGACAAGCTGACCGACGCCGTGACATCCCTCTGGGAGCTCGCCCAGCAGCGGACGCCCGGTGTTCCCAAGCTCCGCCTCTACAAGGCCGCCGGCGGCACCGGCTCGACGATCCTCGAGATCGTCAACGACGACATGCCCTTCCTCGTCGACTCGGTCGGCTCCGCGCTGATCCGCCTGAAGGCCGATTTCCAGGTGGTGATCCATCCGATCGTCCACGTCGAACGCGATGGCGAGGGGCGCCTGGTGGCCTTGCGGGAGCCCGGCGAGCCCGGCCGCAACGAGTCGTTCATGCACATCCGGATCAAACCTCTGCTCGACACCGACCGCGAGGCGATCGAGCGCGAGCTCCACCGGGTGCTGGGCGACGTGCGCGCCGCCGTCGACGACTTCCCGGCGATGCGCGAGCGCTGCCGCGCGTTGATCGTCGAGCTGCGCGAGAGCCCACCGCCGCTGCCGCCGGCCGAGATCGAGGAGGGGATCGCCTTCCTCGAATGGCTGACCGCCAACGGCAACTTCACCTTCCTCGGCTACCGCGAGCTCCGCTTCGAGTCCGAGGGAGACTCGATGGTGGCTCACCTGCTGGACGAGGATGGCCTCGGGCTGCTGCGCGACCGCAACGTCAAGATCCTCGAAGGCCTGAACAACCTCGGCACCCTGCCGCCGGAGGTCCGCGAGTTCGTCCGCCAGCCCGCGCTGCTGCGGGTCAACAAGACCCGCCGGCGCTCCACCGTGCACAAGGCGGTGCCGATGGACGTCGTGGCGGTCAAGGCCTTCGACGCGGCGGGCCAGGTCAACGGCGAGCGCCAGTTCGTCGGCCTCTACACGGCCGCCGCCAATCAGACCAGCCCGCAGGCGGTCCCCCTGCTCCAGGGCAAGATCAAACAGGTCCTCGACCGGGCCGGCTTCCAGCCGGGGGGCTACGACGACAAGAACCTCCGCCACATCATCGAGACCTACCCGCGCGACGAGATGTTCCAGATTCCGGCCGACGACCTCTACCGCATCGCCGTCGGCATCCTGCTCCTGCAGCAGCGCCAGCGCGTCGCCTTCTTCCCGCGCCGGGATCCGTTCGAGCGTTTCGTCTCGTGCCTCGTCTACGTGCCGCGCGACGCCTACGACACTGCGCTGCGGCGCAAGCTCGGCGACGTCCTGGCCGAGGCTTATCAGGGGACGGTGACCTTCTCGCAGCCCTACCTTACCGATTCTCCCCTCGCCCGCATCCAGATTACCGTCGAGACGGAGCCCGGCCACATCCCGGACGTCGACCCCGACGAGGTCGAGCGCCGCCTCGCCGAGGTCGCGCGCTCCTGGCAGGACCGGCTGCGCGAGGCGCTGGTGGCGGCGCGCGGCGAGGCCGACGGGCTGGCGCTCACTCTGCGCTACCGGAACGCCTTCCCGGCGAGCTACCAGGACCGCTTCGGCGGCGACACGGCGGTCTACGACATCGAGCGGATCGAGCGCGCGCTGGCGACCGACGGCCTCACCCAGAACCTCTACCGCCCCGCCGGCGCGCCCCCCGAGGCGCTCCGCTTCAAGGTCTACGGCACGCCGCCCGCCCGGCCGCTCTCGGACATCCTGCCGATGCTCGAGAACATGGGGGTCAAGGTGGTGGACGAGAACCCCTACGACGTCACCTTGAGCGCGACCGATCCGCCGGTCTGGATGCGCGACCTCAGCCTGGTCAGCGAGGACGGCGAGCCGGTGGACGTCGCGGCCGTGCGCGAGGCCTTCCACGAGGCCTTCGAGCAGGTCTGGCGCGGCGAGCTGGAGAGCGACGCCTTCAACAAGCTGGTGCTGCGCGCCGGCCTGGTCGCCCGCGAGGTGGGCATCCTGCGCGCCTATTGCAAGTACCTCCGCCAGGCCCAGGCGCCGTTCAGCGAGGCCTACATGCAGGAGACGCTGGCGTGCAATCCGGAGCTCGCCCGCGCCCTGGTCGACCTCTTCCGCGCCCGCTTCGACCCCGCCCACGCCGGCGACCGCGGCACCGCGCTGCGGCGGGAGATCGGCCAGCTCCTCGACGCCGTCTCCAACCCCGACCAGGACCGCATCCTGCGCCGCTTTCTCAACCTCGTCGAGGCGACGCTGCGCACCAACTTCTTCCAGCGCGGCGCCGACGGCCGGCCGAAGCCCGGCCTCTCGCTCAAGCTCGACTCGCAGATGGTCGCCGAGCTGCCCCAGCCCCGCCCGTTCCGCGAGATCTTCGTCTACAGCCCGCGCTTCGAGGCCATCCACCTGCGCGGCGGCCGGGTCGCCCGCGGCGGCATCCGCTGGTCGGACCGCCGCGAGGACTTCCGCACCGAGGTGCTCAGCCTGATGAAGGCGCAGATGGTGAAGAACACCGTCATCGTGCCGGTGGGCTCGAAGGGGGGCTTCGTGCTCAAGCGGGCGCCCACCGACCGCGAGAAGCTTCAGGCCGAGGGGATCGAGTGCTACAAGCTGATGATGCGCGGCCTGCTCGACATCACCGACAACCTCGCCGGCAAGGCCGTGGTGCCACCGCCGGATGTCGTCCGCCACGACGGCGACGACCCCTACCTGGTGGTGGCGGCGGACAAGGGGACGGCGACCTTCTCGGACATCGCCAACGGCATC
>DASWQX010000765.1:0-9685 GCA_036403495.1 Thermoanaerobaculia bacterium | reverse complement strand
CGACTTGACATCGTTTCAACCGGGTCCCCAGCACAAATTCGACGCTTTCGATATCCTGCCCCACTGGGATTACATGGCCCTGGCGCAGGCGTTTGGCGCCAAAGGTTACCGCGTGACAACGATCGGCGAGCTGACGGCTGTGCTGAAAGAGCTCAAGACACAGACCGGACAACCCGCGCTGGTCGAAGTCGTCATCCCCCAGAAAGACCTGCCCGGACAAATGCAGCGACTTGGAGAGGAGTAGGGCATCATGAAAAACAAGACTTATTCGATCTTCGGTGCCGGGGCGGCCGGCCTTTATACCGCTTGGCGCTTGTTGGACGGCAAGGCGAAGAAGGGGAATGACAACACGAAACAGCTGGTCAAGGGCGACACGCTCGAGTTGTACGATTGGGGGCAGTACGACTTCTCGAAGGAAGATCCGGGGACCCGTGCGGCCGGCGCCCGCGTCTGCACCTGGCATTTCAAGAACGACCAGACGAAATCCTACGTGGAATTGGGCGGCATGCGCTATTCGGATTGGACCGGGGACAACGACGGCAAGGCGGGAGGACACCGTGTCGTCACCACCGTGATCAAGGAGTTGGGGCTCGACAAATATTCGGTGCCCTTCAACGAGTCGGCCAATCCCCTGTACTACTTGCGCACGAAAAACATGTATCTGGCCGATATCACTTCCAGCAATCCCGCGCCTTACAACGTCGATCACTACGCCGCCGACGAGTCGCCGGACGACGGCTTCAACACGATTGAAGCATTGGCCGGGACCGAGAAGGCCTTGCCCCAAACTCGCCGTGCATGGTGCGATTTCTATCAGAATGGCCGCATCGTGGTGAATCTGCCGGACTCCTCGGTCTATCAGAAGGGGCAACGGTTTGCGGATATCGGCTACTGGAATCTGATGTACGACCAGTTGGGCTCGGAAGGCTTTAGCTACACCTCGGATGGAAACGGCTATACCTCCAACGTCATCAACTGGAACTCCGCGGTGGCGCTGCAGGCCAACAACGAATTTACTCCCGGCACCGAATACAAGACGCTGACTACCGGCTATTCCAGCATGTTCAATGCCCTGTTCGAGGCCATCCGGAAGTTGGCGAAGCGCAAGGGCGTGCATTTCAAGTATCATCCCAATACCCGCCTGCATTCCATTCTGCAGATCAAGGGCGTGATCAATTACTCCCTGGCGACCCGCGCCAACCCCGACAAGAAATCGGCTTCAGGAACGACGGATGCCGCCTGGCTGGCGATGCCGCGCTATGCCATCGATCTGGTCGCGCAAGCCACGCGCTATCAGGATCACGAGGGCGTGGACGTGCTCAACCACCAGAAGGTACAGCTCTATCTGGAGTCTGCCATCATGCAGCCGTCCTACAAGGTCGGGATGTTCTTCGACAGCGAGTGGTGGCTCGACCAGGTGAACACTCCGTACCCGCCGCAGTTGGCCAGCTACGAAGTGACACAGAAAGTGATCGACCGGTTGGCCCAGGAAGGTTTCCCCAAAAAATACCTGAGCGCGATGAAGAACGACGCCAACTTCTTCGAAAGTCCCTTCGCTCCGGTGGGCGTTTTCATCACGACTGTAGAGCAACTCATCCAGGAACGCCTGACCTTCAAACAGGAGCAGCAACTGATCGCCGCTGCCTACCGCAATACCATCGGGCCGAGCGTGACCGATACGCCAATCCGGCAGGTGGTGTACTTCGGGAACAACGCACCCGATCAGACAGAGAAACCGATCTATGGCTTGCTCGCCAGCTACGATGACGAAATGTATACCGGTTTCTGGCAGGATCTCGAGTTGGGGCCGGACAGGGGACGGAAAATTCCGATCTCGGAAGACACGCAGCCGCTGGAAGGTCCACGGAAAGCCCCCGAGATCATGGTCAAAATGCTGCGTCAGCAATTGGCGACGGTGCACTTCGGGCCGCAAGCCAACTACAACCTCGTGCCCGAGCCGCTGGAAACGAGGTACATGGACTGGTCGCTGCCGCCCTTCAATGCCGGCTACCATGCCTATGCGGCGCACGTCAACGTCTGCGACGTGCAGCAGAAGATCCGCAAGCCATCCCAATTGATCGAAGGAGCCGACGCCGACATTTTCATCGTTGGCGAGACCTATTCCAACGATCAGGCCTGGGTGGAAGGCGCCTTCTGTACGGCGGAATCCGTGTTGAACGACTTTTTCGGGATCGAGCCGATCATCGACGACAAGGAGTATCCGTTCATCTGCCCTTGTTCCTGAGAGTGGTCGAGGCCGAGCCCGGTCGGCGTCTTGTCCAGGCGGGCGCCACCGCTTCCCCGGCACACCTTGACCTTCGGGAATGGCGGTAAGGGTGGAAAATTGCGGTTCGGGATGATAGAGTACTCGTCCACCGGAACCGGCGGCATGTCCAAGGGAAAGACCGATGACGACCGAGAACCTTCAGCAACTGATCGCGGATCTGGCGCAGGAAAGTCGTCGGGAAGCGGCGGAGACGAGTGGGAAGTTTGACGAGA
Organism: Thermoanaerobaculia bacterium; assembly: GCA_036403495.1. GTDB lineage: Bacteria > Acidobacteriota > Thermoanaerobaculia > Multivoradales > UBA5704 > DATARR01. The sequence goes on along the minus strand of DASWQX010000765.1, from coordinate 7,186 downwards.
CGGGCCAGTACCTGCGGGAGATTGGACGTCAGCTAGGTGCTCTGGGAGAAAAGATCGGCGGCCCCACCGAGGGTATGGCCTTTCCCTCGATGCGGGAACTTCTCGAAGAGCGCTTCCAGATGAACGTGGTAGCGCCTCGGGTCCGTGCGAGAAGAAACGGGCGATCTCTGGAGGTGGATGTCCTGGCGTACTCCAACGCTCAGGTCAACGAGGTCTATGTCGTCGAGGTCAAGAGCCATCTGCGCGAGGACGGCCTCGAGCAGATGAAGAAAATTCTTCGCGAATTCCGGGATTTCTTTCCTGAGCACAAGGACAAGAAAATTTACGGCATCCTGGCCGCCGTGGACGCTCCCGAGGACGTGCAGGAAAGGGTCCTGCGCGAGGGAATCTACCTTGCGCGGATCCATGACGAGGAGTTCGAGTTGGATGTCCCCAAGGATTTCGAGCCCCGGGCCTACTGACGCCGATTTCCAGCATGAACACTGAGTGGAAGGAGCGTCAAAAGAAGGCTATCGAAGCCCTTCTGGAGCACTCCTCGAAAGCACAAAGCGGAAGCGGTGGCCGGAAGTGGACGAGAGACGAGGTCCATGATCGAGCTGAGAAACCGGTCCTCAATGAACGAGATTGCGGTGCGGAGGGATTCAGCTCCGGTTGCCAGCCGAAGGCCTGACCTCCCTGGGATCCCTGACGATCCGAGCACAATCCTCCTGCTCTCTGGATTGCAGACGATCCATCAGCCTATCCAGGTCTCCCCCACATTCGGCCAGTAGCTTTTCACGAGTCTCGTGGACCTCTTTGATCAGGGGATCACTGAACAGAGAATCGGCCATGTCGTTTCCTGATCCTCAATAATTGACCTTGTTGTCCGCCTCACCCTTGCGCACGTCCAGCGTCAGCTCGTTGCAGACCAGGCCCACCGGCTGGAAGCGGTCGCGCGGGCGCGGCGGCTGGATGCCGTCCTGGATCACGTCGTGGACTCCGCCGGTGACCTTGACCGTATAGAGGCCCGGCTGCGACATGTCGTAGGCCTGCGAGAGGTCCATGCCGATGATCTGGGATTCGCTGGTGCGGAGCCGCATGTAGTCGCCGGCAATGGGATCGCCCCGCTTGACCATGGGGCCGCGATAGGGGAGCTCTTTGCCCTGGAAGATCACGGTGAGGATCGTGCCGCGCCACCCTTCGAATGGTGTGTTCCAGCGCAGCAGCCAGAGCGCCTCCGGCATCCGGTTGATCAACTGGAAACGGATGCCGGTCGGCCCGCCGGCGATCTGCGGGCGCATCGCCTCCATCCGGCACTCCAGCGGGTGCTTGGCGTCGGCGGCAGGGTGGGGTTTCATCCAGCAGCCGATGGAGAGGAGCGCGAGGAGGGGCAGGGCGAACAGGGCGGTCTTCCGCATCCGCGGAGTCTACCCCGGACCCCAGGAATCAGCGCGCCTCGGCGAAGTACTCGTGGCTGTCCGCGTTGTGGATGGCCGCGAAGGGGTTCTCCTGCGCCAGGGCCCGGCAGGCCTCCTGGCCGTAGGCGTTGTCGGCGGTGGCGGCGACGACGGTGAAATGGCTCGCCTCGTGGACCAGCGTGCCCGCCTTGGAGTCGGTGCCGAGCGTCGGGGCGGTCCAGAAGTGGTTGCACAGGTGGACTTTGTAGGGCTGGTCCGCGTAGACGTAGGCGTAGTTGCTCTCGTTGCAATCGCAATAGAACGTGAAGGACTTGGTGGAGAAGGCGCTGGTGAGGTTGACGTAGTCGCTCGTCACCGAATCGTAGTACGACGCGTTGTAGGCGCCGAACCAGGTGGTGTAATCGGCGTCGGAAGGGCGGGACTCGACCGGCAGGTCGTTCAGATAGTCCCGGGACTTCTGCACCAGGATCTGCGCGTTGGAGCGCGCCGTGGCCAGTTGGGTCTTGCGCTTGTTGGTGCAGCCCACGTAGCGCGGCGGCGGCACTCGGGCGGGGCGGGCGTTCGTGTCGACCCCGGCCAGTTTATCGATCGCATCCACCGCGCGCTCGTTGCGCTCGACGCCCACGAAGACCCGGTTGGATTCCAGGTTGCGCAACTTGGCGAAGTCCGAGACCTGGATCGCGCTGTCCGCCCGCAGGGCGTCCTGGAGCAGGACCCGGTAGCCGATCGAAGCCTCGCCCGTGCGGGAGAGGTCGTAGACCTTCGACAGGTCGACGTCGACCGAGAGCGAGCCGCCCGCCGGGACGCGGAGGTAGTCCTCGACGGTGGGCCGGGCGCGCTTGTAGAGGCGGCCGGTGTAGGCGACCGGCCGGCCGTCGACGCGCACGTCGAACAGGTCGCTTTCGATCCCCTGGAGGGGAGTCTGCCAGCGGACGAGGTAGAGGTCCGTTGCGGAATCGTTGCTGTAGGTGATCCTCACCACCACGTCCTCGGACGCGCTGACGAAGCTCTGCCGGGCCTCGAGGGTGGCGGTCAGCCCGCCCGTCCCGGCCTGGGCCAGCGTGGCGAAGGTGAGGAAGGTCGTCAATCCTGCGACGAGAGACGCGGCGAATTTCTGCGACATCCGAATCCTCCAGGGCATGATCCTGGAGTTTATCGCAAAAAGGATGGAACCGCAGCGCGGACGAGATCGCTCCGTCCGCGCGGTTCCTGAGGTCAGGCCGGGGCTCAGCGGGGCTCGGCGAAGTACTCGTGGCTGTCCGCGTTGTGGATGGCGTGGGTGGGGTTCGAGATCGCCAGGCTCCGGCAGGCGGACTGGCCGTAGACGTAGTCCTGGGTGCCGGCGACCACGGTGAAGTGGCTGGTCTCGTGGATCAGCGTACCGGCCTTGGAGTCGGTGCCGGTGGCCGGGGCGCTCCAGAAGGCGCCGCAGAGGTGGACCTTGTACGGCTGGTTGGCATAGACGAAGGCGTAGGAGCTGTCCGTGCAGTCGCAATAGAAGACGAACGCCTTGGTGGACATGGCGCTGTAGATGTTGACGTAGTCGCTCGTCACCGACGACCAGTTCGACGAGCTGTAGGTGCCGAACCAGGTCTTGTAGTTGGTGTCGGTGGAACGGGAGGCGGTGGCGACGGCGTTCAGGTAGTCGCGCGACCGCTGCGCCAGACCCTGGGCGTTGTTGAGGGCGGTCACCAGCAGGCTCTGGCGGCTGGAGGAGCAGCTCACGTAGCTCGGCGCGAGGGCCTTGTCGGGACGGGCTTCCTCGTCGATCTGGACCAGCTTCTCGATCGCGTCGGTGGCGCGCTCGTTGCGCTCGGCGGCGAGGAAGACGACGTTGGATTCCAGGGTGCGCGGCCCGGCGGGGCCGGAGACCTTGGCGGCGTCCGCGCGAAGGGTGCCCTGCAGCGCGACGTGATAGCGGACCGCGTACTCGCCGGTGCGCGACATGTCGTAGACGCTCGATAGCTCGACGTCGGCCGAGACCGAGCCGCCGGCCGGGATGCGGACGTAGTCGCCGGCGCCCGGGGTGCCGCGCTTGTAGAGGCGGCCGGTGTAGGCGACCGGCTGGCCGTCGAGGCGGACGTCGAATACGTTTTCTTCGATCCCCTGGAGGGCGGTCTGCCAGCGGACGAGGTAGAGGTCCTCCGCGGAATCGTTGCGGTAGGTGATCTTCACCACCGCGTCGTCCGCCGCGCCCAGAAAGCTTTTCTGCGCTTCGATCGTGGTGGTCAGGCCACGCATCCCGGCCGACGCCGTGGGCGCGAACGCCAGGAACGTGGCCACGGCTGCAATCAGGGACAGCAATCCGTTTCTTCTCGACATGCGACGAGTCCTCCACACCCACGGACTGCCGCGCTATTGCGGCATCCGAGCGGCCTCAAGCAGGAAACAGTGAATGAATCAGGCCTTCGAAACTGTAGGTGAGGAGCGAGCGGCGAAGCGCGCCGCTCGAATGTAAAAGTTTTGTAGAGGAGTTGTAGCTACGGGAGCAGCTCCGCAACGAGGATCGAGATCTCCGGCCGGGCCAGGGGCGAGATCGTCTCTCCAGCCCGCAGGATCCTGCGGGTCTGATAGGCCCCGCCCTTGGGATCTCTGTGCACCTCCAGGCAGGCTTCCAGGCGATTCAGAATCCAGTAGTCGGGGATGCCGGCCTGGGCATAGATCGCGCTCTTCCGCTCCCGGTCATGGAAGACGGTGGAATCGGCGATCTCGAGGACGAGAGCGGCTGTCGTGGGGTGGGCTTCGCGGAAATCGCGCCAGTGGCCCCGGACGACGGCGAGGTCGGGCTCCGGCTCGGAGCCGGAGCCCAGCGCGAGAGGCATCTGAATCCTGAGGCTGTAGCCCTTGCGGAAGGCCGGGCCCAGGGCTTCCTGCGCGGCCTGGATCGCGGAGGCGTGCCAACTGTTCTGCGGCGTCATCTCGTAGATGACCCCATCCACCAGCTCGACGCGTTCGTCGGGCCGGAAATAGCCCTGCTCGGCCATCCGCTCATAGTCCTCCCGCGTCCAGCGGCGAATTTCCGGGATTGCCATCTCGAGACTCCTCGCTTCGGCGCCCTGGCGGCGCCATGCCTCCCGAAATCTTACCGCAGGTCGGCGTCTACGGACCCGACCCCGGATCCCAGAGCGGGATCATCCCCAGTGCCTGCAGGGCGAGGATCGCGCCGGCCGCCACGAAGCTCAGCAGGAAGCGCCAGGCGGTCCAGTCGCGGCTCCGCCGGGCATCCGGATCGCGGATCTCGATGGCGGCGTTGGCGAGGGTCACCGCGAAGGTGATCGCCAGGATCGCGGCCAGCGGCTTCCAGGGGATCTCCCACTGCGCGGCGCAGGGGCCGGCCAGGGCGAGGATCGTGCCGAGGAGGGCGAGGCCCAGCGCGGCGAGCGGTCCGCTGCGTCGCCGCCCCAACCGGAAGACGCCGGAATCGAAGAGGAAGCCGAGCTTGCCGCCGGCCACGAACAGCGCGGTGAGCGGCAGGGAGAGCGCCAGCACCACCCAGGGGGAGCGGACGAGGAAGGGGAAGAACAGGCAGGCGATGCCGCCGCCGAGGTGGACGAGCTTGCGGGTCCATTCCGGCTTCGGATGGCCGAAGCGCCGCCAGAGCTCGGCGGCGATCAGGAGCGAGAGGAAGACCGCGGCGAGGACCGCCGCGCCGCGCAGGTCCTCGGGAGAGATCAGACGGCCTCCTCGAGGACGAAGGCGCTGTAGAAGAACGCGAGATCGCGCGCGAACAGCTCGCGGGCCTCGGCGTCCAGGGAGCGGACCCGGCCGGGGAAGGCGGCGGCGAGGCGGCGCGGCACCAGCATGTTCCAGTAGACGAAGCGGGCGCCCGGACGGGCCGTCTCCAGCAGCTTTCCATAGAGGGCGGCGCCGGTGGGCTCGTCCAGGTACTCGAAGAGGTCGGAGAGGTTGAAGCCGTCGAACCCCGCGCCCCGGTGCGCGGCGGCGGCCTCCTCGATCGGCCCTGCGAAAAGGGTGAGCCGGTCGAGGTTCCGCTTCAGCTCAGCGAAGCGCTCGGGGCGGAGATAGAGGGGGAGGGTGCGCCGGAAGGTGCCGGTCAGGATCGCCTCCAGGTAGGGGTTGGCGTGGGTGGGGAGCACGGTGAGCGCGTACTCGGCGCGGGCCAGGATTCGCTCGGCCACCGACCCCTCGACGTAGCGGAAGAACTCGGGGTCGCGGCCCAGCCGGCCCATGGCGAAGCGGCTGAAGAAGATCCGGAAGAGGAGGCGCCAGCGCAGGTTGTCCCAGACGCGGCGGTAGAAGTCGCGCCGGCCGGCCTCGTCGCGCTCCTCCAGCAGGGCGAGCACCGTCCGCCGCCGGTGGATGAGCGGCAGCACCCGCTCGCGGAACAGCCGGAAGTACCCCTCGAATCTGCCGTGGTGGATGACCCCGCCGGCCACCTCGTCCAGCCGCTCGCGGAAGAAATCCCGCGCGCTCGCCGGGAGGTCCCGCTCCAGCCGCTCGTAGACCGAGCGGCGGTCGTCCGCGCTGCGGCGGTGGCCCAGGAACGCGAGGACCTCCTCGTGCCCGAGGCGGCGGATGGCGGCGCGCTTGAGCTCGACGAGCGCGAGTTGCGCGGCGGAGAGGTCAGCCGCCACCACCTCGGCCCCCGCGGCGAGCAGGGCGAAGGCGTTGTCCCCCGCCGAAGCGATCGACAGCAGGCGCTTTCCCGGGGCCGGCGCCAGCGCCGCGCAGAGCACCTCCGCGTCCTCCCACACGTTGGCGTAGCGGACGAGATCGAACCGGGCGCGATCTTCGATGCGGTCGGGCATGGGGCGTGGTGTGAGGAGTGTACTGCGGGTTCGGGAGAGGGAACACGGACTGACACGGACGAACAGGGACTCACACGGACGAAGAAAGAGCCAATTCTTCCTTATCTGTGTCAGTCCGTGAAGGTCCGTGTTCGTCCGTGCTCTTCCGCGCGCCTAAACCAGCCCGGGGTCCTTCAGCACGGCCCCCAGCAGCGCCCGCAGATTCCCGGCTGCCGCCTGGCCGGCGGCGAGGACCTCCTCGTGCGTCACCGACCCGTCCGAGAGCCCGGCGGCCGGATTGCTCACCATCGAGACGCAGAGGCAGCGCACCCCCATGTGGTGGGCGGCGATCACTTCCAGCACCGTCGACATCCCGGTGACGTCGCCGCCGAGCAGGCGGAGCATCCGCACCTCGGCGGGCGTCTCGTAGCTGGGGCCGGGGAGACCGGCGTAGATCCCCTCGGTCAGCGGGATTCCCAGCTCCGCGGCCGCCCGCGACGTCAGCTCGCGCAGCTTGCGGTCGTAGGCGCCGCTCATGTCGGGAAAGCGCGGTCCCCATTCGGGCGGGAGCTGGCCGCGCAGGGGGGTCAGGCCCGTCAGGTTGAGGTGGTCCGTGATCAGCACCAGGTCGCCGGGGCGCTGGTGCGGCTGGAGGCCGCCGGTGGCATTGGTCATCACCAGCGCCTTGATTCCCAGCAGGGCGGCGAGGCGGACCGGGAATACCGTCTCGTGCGCGCCGTACCCCTGGTAGGAGTGGAGCCTCCCCTTGAAATAGAGGACCGGCCGGCCGGGCACCGGCTCGAACATCTCGACGGTGTGCGGGTGCCCCTCGATGGCGTGGCTGGCGAAGGGGAGGAGGAACTCCAGTTGGATCGGCCCGTGCGTGCGCTCCCCGAGGTCGACCGACAGGCCGGAGCCCGAGACGAGGGCCACTTCCGGTCGCGGCCAGCCGAGGAGGTCGTAGCGCTCGACGGCGGATTTGTGCTGCTCGATGAGGGACTCGAGGTCCGCGGAAGCCTCTTCCAGCGGCGCGTGGACCAG
>DASWQX010000764.1:0-6558 GCA_036403495.1 Thermoanaerobaculia bacterium | reverse complement strand
GGCACCGTGCCCGCCGATATCGCGGCGGCGTTCCAAGCCCCGCCCGAGATCGCCACCGAGAGGTCCGGCTGAAACCCGAGCTCGGTCAGGACCTCGATGACCCCCACCTGAAAAGCGCACCGCGACGCTCCCCCCGAGAGGACCAGCCCGACCTTGCGGGCCGAGCGGAGGATCTCCAGAGCGGGCGGCGTATCAGCTTCCATGGCCATGGGAGCATCTTATCGATTGTGAGGGCAGCGTGGGCCACGCGAGGAGCGGTGGTAGGACAGCCGGAGAGGCGAGATCCTATGGCAAGACACAAAGTATCCATCCCGGTCCCCGAAGAGCTGGAGCAGCAGATGCCGGCCGATCCTCAGGAACGCCAGCAGGTCCTGATCGGAGGCTCGATCTCGCCGCCCCCTCGTCGTCCAGTCTCCCCTTGCTGCAAGGGCTGGGCCGGGGAGAAGAGGAGAGCATCCGTCTCGCCATCGAACGGCGCGCCGACTGGCTTCTGATCGACGATTACGATGCCCGCCAAGCCGCGCTGGCGAGCTTCCGGGAAGAGTACGAAGGAGCCGGACGAGGCCTCCGGAAGAAAGATGCGCTCTCCGGAAGCAGGACGGCGGCTCCGAAGGAATCCCGGTGGCCTCGGGCACCAAGAAAGCGGCTCGGGAAGAAAGGTGACGCCCCAGAAGCCAGGATGTCCGTCCCGGAAGAAAGACGAGGGCTCGGGACGCCAAGAAAACGGCGGGCGCAGAAAAGCAGGCGCTCGGGAAGCTCAAAAAGCGTCGGGGAAGCAAAGTGGGCGTCCGGACAGCAAAAAAAGGTCCGGGACGAGACAAAGGCCGCGGGGAAGGACCGGAACCGGTTTTCGAGCTTTGGCAGGCTCCAGGATGGTTCGACGGAGGCCGTCTTCGCTCGAAGAGAGGACCCCATCATCTTGTGGTACCCTTCTAAGGTGCCCCTAGATATCCATACTCCATCCGATCCGGGGTGAATGGATTGTCGGTCCTGATCCCCGTGCTGTCGTTCCTCCTGGGCGCCGTGCTGGTGGGCCTCCATGCGCGCCAGCGGCGGGGCATGCTGGAGGAGCGGCTGCGAGCCCGGGACGCGGACGCCACGCGGCTGGCGGCGCGGATCTCTGAGGCCACGGCGGAGAGCGCGCTGCTGCGCGAGGAGCGGGTCGGGCTGCAGACCCACGTCGCCCGTCTCCAGACCACGATCGAGAAGGAGCGCCAGGGGGCGGCCGAGAAGATGCGGCTTCTCGACGAGGCGCAGGCCCGCCTCTCGGATACCTTCAAGGCCCTGTCCGCCGAGGCGCTCAACAACAACAACGCCAATTTCGTCCATCTCGCCAAGGCGACGCTGGAGAAGTTCCAGGAGTCGGCGCAAGGAGACCTCGACCGCCGCCAGCAGGCGATCGGCGAGCTGGTGCTGCCGCTCAAGGAGTCGCTGCACAAGGTGGACGAGAAGATCCGCGAGATCGAGACCGCCCGGGCCGTGGCCTACTCAGGGCTCGCCGATCATCTGACCCGGCTCGCCTCGGCTCAGGGGAGCCTGGAGCGGGAGACGGCGAAGCTGTCCGGCGCGCTGCGCTCGACCTCGACGCGCGGACGCTGGGGGGAGATCCAGCTTCAGCGGGTGGTCGAGATGGCCGGTATGGTGGCCTACTGCGACTTCACCCTGCAGGCCAGCGTCGAGGGGGAGGAGGGGAGGCTGCGCCCCGATCTCGTCATCCGCCTGCCGAGCCGGAAGAACATCGTGATCGACGCCAAGGCGCCGCTCGACTCCTATCTCGACGCCATGGAGGCGCTGGACGAGGACGGCCGGCGGGCGAAGCTGAAGGATCACGCCCGCCAGATCCGCGCCCACCTCACCCGATTGTCGATGAAGAGCTACTGGGCCCAGTTCGAGCCGGCGCCGGAGTTCGTCATCCTCTTCCTTCCGGGGGAGACCTTCTTCAGCGCCGCGCTGGAGCAGGACCCCACTCTGATCGAGGTGGGCGTCGAGCAGCGGGTGATCCTCGCCACCCCCACGACGCTGATCGCCCTGCTGCGGGCGGTCGCCTACGGCTGGCGGCAGGCGCAGGTGGAGGAGAACGCGAAGCAGATCAGCGAGCTCGGCAAGGTCCTCCACGAAAGGCTCCGCACCTTCGCCGGCCATCTACTGGCGATGGGCAAGAACCTCGGCCAGAGCGTCGACGCCTACAACAAGGCGGTCGGCTCGCTGGAGCTGCGCGTCCTCCCCGCCGCCCGCCGCTTCAAGGAGATGGGCGCCGCCGGCGGCGACGACATCGAGACCCTCGACATGGTCGACAAGGTGACCCGCTCGCTGGACGGCGGCGAGGAGGTATCGGGCCTGGTGGACGACGTCGAGGGCGACCGCGGGTCGCCCCTACAACCTCCGGCACCGAGTTGACGCAGGCCGTAGGGGCGACCCGCGGTCGCCCTCATCTCCTGCTAGATAAAGACTTCGACCTTCGCCTTGGCGCGCAGCTCCTCGGCCCGCGCCTGGAGGATCTTCTGGACCTGCTGCTGCTTGAGCAGGGCGACGAGGCGCGGCTTGACCTGGTCGAAGGGGATCTCGCCCGCCGCCTGCCGCTCGACGAGCTGGAGGACGCTGTAGCCGGACCGGGTCTCGACGGGCGGCGCCAGGTCGTTCGGCTTCTTCAGCGCGAAGGCGGCCGCCTCGAACTGCGGCAGGGTCTGTCCCTTGACGATCCAGCCGATGTCGCCGCCGCGCCCCTTCGAGGCGGGATCGTCGGAGTACTGGGTCGCCGCCTTGGCGAAGTCCTCGCCCCCCTGGACCTTCTTGTAGATCTCGTCCGCCTTCTGCTTCGCCTTCGCCTTGTCGGCCGGCGAGGCGTTCTGCGCCACCTGGACCACGATGTGGCGCAGGTGGACGCGCTCGGGCGCCGTCATCGAGCTCTTGTTCTTGTCGTAGAACTGCCGCGCCGCCTGGTCGCTGACGGTGACCTTCGAGGCGACCTGGGTCTCCAGGAACTTCTGGACCACGATCTGGTTGTCGGCCTCCTCGCGGAGCACCGCCTCGGTCATGCCGGCCTTCGCCAGGGCCTCCCGGTAGGCGCCCTCGCTGGGGAAGCTGTGCTTGCGGGCGTCGATCTGCTGCTGCACCTCCGTCGGCGAGGCGGTGACCCCCTGGGCCTTGGCGTCCTGCTGGATGAGAGTGAACGCGATCAGGTCGTCGAGCACCCGGCGATAGAAGGCGGAGCTCGGCACCACCCGCTGGCCGTGCTGGGCGAGCTGCATCTGCATCACCTCGGCGCCCTGGATGAGCTCCTGCCGCTTGACCGCCTTGCCGTTGACCCGCGCGACGACCGCGGGGAGCTTCTCGGGCGGCAGCGGCTGCTCCGCCGGGGCCGCGGAGCCCGGAGCGCCCGCGAGGCCGGCCACGCTCGACGGCTTTCCCAGCGAGCCCGCGGGAGTCGAAGCCGGAGCTTGGCCGCCAGGGGCCGCAGTGCTCCCCGGCGTCACCGTGGACGAGCCCGGAGCCGGCTGGGAGGCGGAGGACGCCGGGCTGGTCGAGGCGGCGCCACCCATCACCGACTTGTCGGGAGCCTTCTTGCAGGCGGCGGAGAGGAGCATCGCGAGCCCCACGCAGAGCATCGTCAGGCGGGGCGAAATCGTCTTGATCATGATCGGATACCTCGAAGAGCGGACCTGGATAGGGCCGCCGAAAAAATGAGCAGCGCAGTTTAACAGAGAACGGGCGGGAGAACCGGTTTGCCGATTACTTGCCGATAAATTGCCGATAACCTGCCGATAACTCGTACGTCCGTCCCCGGCGGGAGGGGTCGGAGACGACCAGCCACCCGTCCTCTGTCCACCGCTGGATCAGCAGGCGCGCGGTGCGGTCGGAGAGACCGAGGAGGCGGGCGACCTCGGGCGCGGTGACCTTGTCCTGCCGGGCGAAGAGCGCCAGCACGGCTCGCGCCCGCGGATCCAGGCGGCGGAGCGAATCGGCCTCCGCGGAAGGCCGTTCTCGGGCGGCTCGTAGCACCTCCTCCTTCGCGGCGACGAATACGGCTGCGAGCGTCGTCAGGAAGTACTCCAGCCAAGGAGTCAGGTCGGCGGCCTCCCGGCCCTCGTAGTAGTTGTGGTGGGGGTGGACCACCAGCGCCTGGTAATAGGCCATGAGGTCCCTGGCATGCTCCTCTTCGAGCGAGAAGAGACCGTTGAGGCCATAGCCGTCGCGCTGGAGGAGGAAAGTGGCGAGCAGGCGCGCCGTCCGGCCGTTGCCGTCGTAATAGGGATGAATGGTGACGAACTGGTAGTGCGCCAGCCCGGCGATCAGCGGCGAGGGGAGATCCTCCCCTTCGACCCGCCGGACCCAGTCGACGAGCCCGGCCATCAGGGCTGGGACGTCCTTGGCCTCGGGCGGCAGGTAGACCAGCGCGCTGCTCGCTGAGTCGCGGATCGTGTTCTGCCCGTCGCGATAGGGGCTCGGCCGGGCCCTGCCGTGCTCCACCAGAGCGTGCAGGCGCCGGATGAGGTCTTCCGTGAGGTCCGTCCGCCGCGCCGCCCACTCCTCGACCCGCAGGAGGGCCTTCCAGTAGTTCCGCACCTCGTCCACGTCGCGTTCCCGGCCATGAAGGGCGAGACGCTGGCCGGTGACCGCATGCTCCGCTTCCGCCAGGGTGAGCCGGTTACCTTCGATCCGGGTGGAGTAGTGGGTGGAGCGGACGCGGGCTCGCCGGCGGAGCTCGGATTCGACGGCCGGGGGGAGCACGATCTGCTCGACTACCGCCCGCGCGCCTTCGATCTCCATGAGATTGCGCACCGCCGTCGGGGTCAGGATGTAGCGCGGCTGCCAGTCTCTCATCCGCTATAGATTGTCATGACATTTGTCACGATCAGAAGCGCGAGACTCTTACCTACAGGGGAGAACCATCGCATGGGGGGCGCAGCAGGCTGCGCCCCGATCGGTCTGCGTAGAGAAGGGAGAGAAGGTTTACCGCCGCTTGACCTTGAGGGTGGACCGGCGGGCTCCGAGGGTGACCCGCGGCTTCATTTCGACGTAGGGGAGGACTCCGGGGACGGTGCAGCGGGGGAGCTCCTCGCCGAGCGTCGACTCGATCTCCTTGACCATCATCTTGTCGACCCAGGTGGCGATCGTCGAGACGATCCCGGTGGCGTTGCCGCGGGCGGTGCGGCCGGCGCGGTGGATGTAATCCTCGACGGTCTCGGGCATCTCGAAGTTGATGATGTGGCCGACGCGGGGGATATCGAGGCCGCGGGAGGCGATGTCGGTCGCCACCAGGATGCGGTGCTCGCCCTCGCGGAAGCCCTGGAGCGCCTGGGTGCGTTGCCCCTGGGAGAGGTTGGAGTGGATGCGCTCCACCGGATGCCCCTCGCGCAGGAGCACGCCCTGGAGCCACTCGGCGTCGCTCTTGCGGCGGATGAAGACCAGCGTGCTGCCGAGCTCCTGGTGGAGGAGGGCGAGCAGGCAGGCCTTCTTGTTGTCCGGCTCGACCATGTAGAGCCGGTGGCTGATCCCGTGCGCCGCCTTGCCCTCGGGGGTGATGTCGATGCGCAGCGGATCGTTCATGAATTGCTGCGAGATGCGCTCGATCGGCGGCGGCATGGTGGCCGAGAACATCAGCGTCTGCCGCTTCTTCGGCAGCTCCTGGAGGATGCGGTTGACCTGGGGCATGAAGCCCATGTCGAGCATGTGGTCCGCCTCGTCGAGGACGAGGAGGTTGAAGTCGCTGAGCCGCGCCGTGCCCTGCTCGACGTGATCGAGGAGGCGGCCGGGGGTGGCGACGATGACGTGGGGCTTGCGGCGCAGGCCGGTGTGCTGGGGGCCCATCTTGACGCCGCCGATCAGGCAGACCGTGCGCAGGCCGAAGTCGCCGCCGAAGGCATCGAGGAAGGCCTGGGTCTGGAGCGCGATCTCGCGGGTGGGCGAGACGATCAGGGCGCGGGCCTTGGGGTCATGGGCGAGCCGTTCGGCGATCGGCAGGGTGAAGGCCGCGGTCTTGCCGGAGCCGGTCTCGGCGAGGCCGATCAGGTCCCGGCCGGTGAGCGCCGTCGGGATGACGGCGGCCTGGATGGGCGTCGGATGTTCGAAGCCGACGAGCCGCACGCAGCGGAGGATCGATTGACTGAGTCCCAGCGAGTCGAAATCTTTCTCCGTGGTTTCAACGGGATGTTGTGGAATGGCCAGACTTTGCATGACTCTTGCTTATAGCCGATCGGCGGCTTTGCGGCAAGCCGGACCCTCATCACCCCGGCCCTCTTCTCCCGTCCCCTCCCACCCTCCCGCACCGGGAGAAGAGGGAGAGACCCCTTCGGGGTTGTTTTGGGCGGGCGGTTCCCCTCTCCCGGTGCGGGAGGGTGGGAGGGGACGGGAGAGGGGCCAGGGGTGAGGGTTCGGGAGGGGCTCACCGCTGGATCGCCGCCCAGAATTCCTCGAATTTTCTCGTATTCAGCACATCCTCCGGCCCCAATCCCGCCCGCCGCGCCTGGTCGACGCCGTAGCGCATGAGGCTCAGCTCGCGGGTGCGGTGGGAGTCGGTGTCGATCACGATCTTGCAGCCGAGCTCCCGGGCGAGCCTCA
>DASWQX010000763.1:0-7001 GCA_036403495.1 Thermoanaerobaculia bacterium | reverse complement strand
GAGGAGCCCCAATGGTTTGTTGCAACTCGGATCCCATTAGGTATTGAAGAATCGATAGCGCGCTCCGCCGTTTCCATCGCGCCTTAGCCAGCCTTCTGCGGGAGATGAAGGCCGGAGAGCCGGTGATAGTCGAATTTGTGCCGGGCGGGCTGGGATCGTCGGCAGCCTCCTGCCGTCCCTACGGGACTTGGGACCCGGGCATCTCTCCTTCCCGGACCTCACGGGCCGGGCTAATTCCTGGCGCCCCTGCGGGGCTGACTCTTGAGATACCCTCTGATCTGAACGCCTCAAACGCGTGCGGTAAACATCCGCCGGAACCGGACGAGGCGGTCGCCGGCTCCGGCGGGAGGCAGGTTGTGAATCGATTGTCAAAGAGCTGGAGCGCGCGGTCCGATGCGCGTCCCGAGACTTCTTCTACGGACCCGCCGGGAGAAACGTCCAAGGCGGAGACGTCCGCCTCGGCCCAACGTTCCGGCCGGCTCCTCCGTAGACTCCTGGACGCCTCGACCGATCCACAGTTCAGCGCGAGGGGGCGGGGAGCTCTTTGACAACTGACAGACCAGGAGGGCGGCCGGCCACCGCCTCCTGGACCTCTTTACGCCCAAGGACGGCGGCGCCGCGTGCCGTCCGTGGGGCCCGCCGCTCGCGGTCGGCCCGTTCCGCCGCGAGCGCTACCGATTTCCAGCCGAATCAAGACCGATCCAGGCCACGGTCTGCGTCATCCGCACCGCGGTACGAGCCTCCCGGACCGGGGTCCGGGTACCGCAATCGAGATCCGAGTGGCGCCGACCCCGGCCGGCATGACGGAGACCTCGGTGCGGAAGACGCGGACCGCGGTCGCGAACACCCCGACCGCGAGGCGGACATCCCGACCGAGATCCGGAAGACTCCGACTTTGGTACAGATGATCCAGACCCTGGGGTGAATGGCGCGGATTCCGGACCTGGCGCCTCCTAGGCTGGCCGCAAAACGCTCCGGGCGGGCAGGTCAGTCCGTGAATTCTATGGAGCCGCTTCCTCGATTTGTCGAAGCAGATTCAAAAGTTGAGGGATGTCAACCCGGACTACTTTCCAAAGAGTCTCATCGTCGAGGGCGAAGTAGGCATGCGCCAAAATATCTCGCAACCCTGCAACCCCTCGCCAGTCCACGTCGGGATAGCGCTGGCGGATCTCTCCGGGAATGTTCTTCGCTGCTTCTCCCAGGATTTCCAGGTTGCGTAGCGTGGCGTCGTAGGCCATCTCATCGGCGACGAAGGTTTCCAACTGGCGCTCATCCGTATAGCTGATCACCTTCCGAGCCGCCTCCAGCATGTCGCGGAGGAAGAGCTCCCAGCTACGCGACACGGATCTGCTCTGCCTCCACCAGAGGCCTTGCCCAAGGCTTCAAGGCCTTCTTCATGACGAGGTCTACCGGGCGCTGCAGGCTGTCTTCCAGCCAGAACTTGAGACGCATGTACTCGGTCAGGCCCGGTGTTTCCCTGAACTCCACCAACAGGTCCACGTCGCTGTCGGGTCCGGCTTCGTTCCGGGCCGTCGACCCGAAGAGAGCGAGGGAGACAACGCGGAAGCGCTCCTCCAACTCCTGCCGGTGTGAGGAGAGGAAATGGATCACCTCGTCACGGTTCATGTGTTGGTTCCTCTTTACCCTCAGACCGTGAATTCCACTCCCTGGGCCAGCGGCAGCTCGGTGCCCCAGTTGATGGTGCAGGTCTGGCGGCGCATGTAGGCCTTCCAGGAGTCGGAGCCGGCTTCGCGACCGCCGCCGGTCTCCTTTTCGCCTCCGAAGGCGCCGCCGATCTCGGCTCCGGAGGTGCCGATGTTGACGTTGGCGATGCCGCAGTCGCTGCCGGCGGCGGAGAGGAAGCGCTCCGCCGAGCGCATGTTGAGCGTGAAGATCGAGGACGAGAGCCCCTGCGGCACCTCGTTGTGGATGCGGATGGCCTCGTCGAGGTCGTCGAACTCCAGGAGATAGAGGATGGGCGCGAAGGTTTCCTCGCAGGTGATGGCGAGCTGGCGCGGCACCTCGACCAGGGTCGGCTCGACGTAGAAGCCGGGGCGGTCGAGCCGCTTGCCGCCGTGGAGCACGCGCCCCCCTTCGGACTTCACCCGCTCCAGCGCCTTCATCATGTTGTCCACCGCCGCCTGGTCGATCAGCGGCCCCATCAGGGTGCCGGGCTCCAGGGGATCGCCGATGCGAATCGAGCCGTAGGCCTGGACAAGCCGGCGCTTCATCTCGGCGGCGATGCCGCGCTGGAGGAAGAGGCGGCGGGTGGTGGTGCAGCGCTGGCCGGCGGTGCCGACGGCGCCGAAGAGGACAGCGCGGAAGGCGAGGTCGAGGTCGGCGTCGTCCATCACCAGGATGCCGTTGTTGCCGCCGAGCTCAAGGAGCGTGCGGCCGACGCGGTCGGCGACCACCTTGCCCACCTCGCGCCCCATGCGGCCGGAGCCGGTGGCGGAGATCAGCGGGAAGCGGCGGTCGGCCACCAGGTGCTCGGAGACGCCGGTGCGGCCACCGAGGACCAGGTTGAAGATCGGCGGCGCGCCGTTGGCCTTGAGCACGCGGTCGGCGATGCGGGTGACGGCGAGCGCCGTGAGCGGCGTCTGGTGCGACGGCTTCCAGATCATCGAGTCGCCGCAGACGGCGGCCACCATCGCGTTCCAGGCCCAGACGGCGACGGGGAAGTTGAAGGCGGTGATGATGCCCACCGGCCCCAGCGGATGCCACTGCTCGTACATCCGGTGCTGCGGCCGCTCGGAGTGCATGGCCAGTCCGTAGAGCTGGCGGGACATGCCGACGGCGAGGTCCGCCATGTCGATCATCTCCTGCACCTCGCCGAGCCCCTCGGAGAGGATCTTGCCCATCTCCAGGGTCACCAGCCGCCCCAGCTCGTCCTTGTGGCGGCGCAGCTCGTCGCCGAGCTGGCGGACGACCTCGCCGCGGCGGGGCGCCGGCCAGGTGCGCCACTCGCGGAAGGCTTCGACGGTGATCGCGGCCACCCGCTCGTACTCCTCGGGGGTGGCCATGGTCATGGCGGCCAGGACCTCGCCGGTGGCGGGGTTGAGCGATTCGATCCGCTCGCCGTGGGTCGGGATCCACGCGCCGTCGAAGGCGCCGGGGTTCTCGGCCTCGATCCCCAAGGATCTGAGGAGGCGGGCGACGCTGCTTTCGGTCTGGGTCTCGGCCGGACTATTGGTATGGGCGATCATCGGATTTCTCCTGGAAGGTTCATGCTGGGAAGGAACAGGATAACGCATCGCCTACAATGCGGCACGATGTACGGCCTCCTTCCCCCCCTGCTTCTGGCCCTCTTCGGCGCCTGGTGCGGGACGTTCGAATGGGGGCCGTCCTCGCCGGCCAGCCTCGTCGCGGCGCTGGCGCTGCTCGGCGCGCTGTTCTGGACCGCCCCCTCCTGGCGCGATCCCCTTCGGCTGGGCGCCACCGGGCGGCTGCTCCCCTGGGCGCTCTGGATCGCGGCGGCGGCGAGCGGCTGGGCCTCGCCGGTGCCGCGGGCTGGGTGGGTAACGCTGATCCTGCTCCCCGCATTCCTGATGATCCCGGGCGTCGTCGAGCGCTGCTGGCGGCGCGAGGAGGACCGCCGGTGGGGTCTGCGGGCGCTGGCCCTGGCGGTGGCCGGATCGGCCCTCTGGTCGCTGATCGACTGGCTGGCGCGGGGGCTGCCGCGGCCGGCGATGCCGCTCGGCCATCACAACCTGCTCGCCGCCTGGCTGGTGATCCTGCTGCCGCTGGCGGTGCTGCCGGCGCGGGAGACGGGGGCGTGGCGCTTCGTGGGGCTCACCGCGGGAGCTCTCGCGGCGGCGGCGGTCCTGGCCAGCCGCTCGCTCACCGGGTGCGCGGCGCTGGCGGCCACGGCGCTGCTCGCCTTCGCGTTCCGGGCCGGCCGCTCGCGGCGGCGGTGGGGGTGGGTGGCGCTGCTGGCCGCCGCCCTGCTGGTGGTCCTCTTCCAGACGCCGCGGGTGAGGGGGATCGCCGCCGGTGCGGACGAGTCGGCACAGGCACGAGGGGCCTACCTCGCCGCCGGCGTCCAGGGGTTCCAGGCGCGCCCCATCCTCGGCGGGGGGCCCGGCTCGGTGCCCTGGACGGCGGCGGCGTTCGTCGATCCGGTGCTGCGCGTCAACCCCTGGGGGGAGTCGGTGGGGGACCTCCATTCGCTGCCGGTCCAGCTCGGCTATGAGTTGGGAGTCACCGGCCTGCTGCTGGTGGCGGGACTCGCCGGGCTCTTCTTCGTGCGCCGGATCGTGGAGCGCGAGGAGGGGCGGGACCCGGTGCTGCTGCTCGGCGGGCTCCTGGGGTTGAGCGGCGGCGCCGTGGCCGCGCTGGGCAGCGGGGCGCTGGCGGTGACCGCCCTGCCGCTCGCCGCCGCGGTGGCCGCCGGCGCGGCGCTCGCCGGCAGTGGGCGGGGGAGGGCGCCGAGCTCGCCGCTGCCGGTGCGGGCTTATGCCGTCGCGGCCCTGATCGCCCTGGCCCCCCTGGAGGCCGCGCGCTGGCACTACGACCGCGCGCGGATCGCCGGCGGCGCCGGCCGGCCAGGGGAGGCCGAGGCGGAGATCGCGGCGGCGGCGCGGATCGATCCCAAGTTTCCGCTCTATTCGATGCGGCTGGCTCTCCTCCAGGCCCGCGCTCCGGCGGGGCGCGAGCGGGCCGCCGACCTTGCCCTGCGGGCGGCGGAGAGCGGCCGGGCCGTCCCCGCCTCCTGGCTGCTGGCCGGCGTCCTCGGCTATTCGGCGAAACGGCCGTGGGCCGGCGCGGCCCTGGAGCGCGCCTGCTACCTCGATCCCTTCGATCCCTTCCCGCCGTTCTACGGCCTGCTGGCCGACCGCGCGGACCCGGACGCCGCGAGCCGCGGCGCGCAGGCCCTGCTGAACGCGCCCCGGCTGGCCGCCGCGCTCTTCTGGGAGCGGAACCCCGAGCGGTTGGCCGAGGCGCTGACGATCGTCCGCGCCTGGCCGGACGTGGACGCCGGGTGGAAGGAGGCAGTTATCGCCGCCATCGTCGCCGCAATCCCGCCGTCCGCCGGCCGGAGCGGAGAGACTCGGAAGCTGGAGCTGACGATCGACACTGACCCGCGCGAGTCGCTCTCCCTGCCGATCTTCCGCCGCCTCCCCTGGCCGGCCGAATGGGGCCTCGTCGACGTCCGGGTCCCAGTCTGGGACGCGATCCGCACCCCTCCGGCGGCGGCGTCCAAGGGGACCTCGCGGCGGTTCATCCACTCGGCTCCCTGCCGGCGTAGCGCAGTTACTGGGCAGGAGCTGCTCACTCACTGAGCGTTTTCCCGATCTCCACAAAGCCTGTGGAAAACCTTGTGGGAAAATCGTCCGGGCCTCCGCGAAAATCACGGCCCGATATCGGTTTGCCTCACTTTGAACAGATTTTTGTGCAAAGCCGGCAAGTGATTTCCCCTCAACAGGTTGAAAAATCTGTCCTGAGCGTGGCTGAGGTTTTCGCGGGCGGGACCGGCACCCGGCGAGAGCAAAATTTTCCACAGATGGGACGCGTCCGCTGAGGAGGACGGAAACCGATCAATCCGGGCGGCCCGGCATGAAAGAAACATCACCTCCGGCTCCGGTCTGCACGATCCAGGTCTGGACCGGCCCCCCCGACAGGATCTCGGCGCCGACCGTCCAGCGCCCGGTCACCGCCTGCGGGAAGATCGCCTGCAAGGTCCGCTCGAAGGGCTGGCGCGGCCGTAGTGTCACCAAGGTCGAAGCCGCGACGCTTCCGAATGCGTCGCGGAGGGTGAGGCGCAGTTCAGCCGGCGCGTCGCCGAGGTCGATCGCCCCCCAGCTCGCGCGGGTGAACGTGGAGGGCTCGGCCCCGAAGTCGAGCGACCGGCCCACCGCGGTCTCCTCCGGAGCGCGGCTGTCCACCAGCGCCGCGAAGCGGTTGCCGGCGCCGCCGGGGCGGGTGGAGAGGGCGAGGCTGAGCACCCGGGGCGCCGGCCCGCCGTCGCTCCAGGAGATCCGCAGGGCGCCGAGCCCCTGCGCCAGGCCGAAGAGGTCGTGCAGCACGTCCTCGACCACCACCGAGCCGCGGGCGGGGAGGGTCAGGGTCACGGTGCGGGCCGGCGTGCCGCCGCTCCCCCGGAGCCAGAGCTCGCAGAGGATGTCCCGCGGCAGCGGCGAGGGGTTGGCGGCGATCAGCCGGCTGAGCTGGAAGGAATCGAAGGCGCCGGGGCCGCGCGCGACCCGCGGGACGATCAGCGAGCCCGCTCCGCTCGCCGCCTTCGCGGGGAGGAGGAGCGGCGCCTGGAGCTCGCCGCCGGCCAGCGCCACGCCGGCGGAGAAGCGCACCCCTTCCGAGGCGATGCGGACGCTGAACGGGCCGGTGTGCTCCGCCATGCCGGGGAACCGGCGGTCGAGCCGCAGGGAGCGGGAGGCGCGGGGGCCGAGGTCGACGAGGACGGTCCCCGCCACAGGCTGGCCGGTGCTGTCCGCCAGGTCGACCGCCGCCTGCCCCGGGGCGTCGTCGAGGTTGTTGATCCGCAGGGTCGCCACCGAGCCGTCGCCGCCCGGCACCCCCGCCACCCACTTCTCGCCGGCCGTCCACTCCGCCTCCGGCTCGTCGGGGGTGAGCGCGGCGAGGGAGCGGCTGAAGGCGCGGACCCGCGGCTCGGTCCCGGCTGCGGCGGCCGGCATCAGGTAGGACAAGAGGAGCGCGCCCTGGCCGGGGAGCCCGCGAGGGACGAGCAGGGTGCTCCCCGGCGCCAGGGTCAGGTCTATGGAGCTGCCGCCCGGTTGGAGCGTGGCGCGGACCAGGGTCGGGAAATCGCCGTCGTTGGCCAGCCAGAGATCGCTGCCCGCGGGAGCCGGGAGCCTGTCGGGGAGGAACGACACGCCGCCGGAGGGGGTCAACGCCGGTCCTTCGACGTGGACGCGGATCGTCCCCTCGGCGATCTGGCCGAGGTCGCCGGCGAGGCGGACGGTCACCAGCGGATCGCCCGGCGCGGTGAAGATGTGGACGGCGCAGAAGATCCCCGGGGCGCA
>DASWQX010000762.1:0-8747 GCA_036403495.1 Thermoanaerobaculia bacterium | reverse complement strand
GTCGTGGAACAGCACCGTCTGGTCCTCGGAGGCGCTGGCGAGAGTGTTGTCATCGACGAAGACCACGGCGTTGACGGCGCCCTCGTGGCGCCGCAGGGGGAGGTGGGCGTTCTTGCCGTCCGGAGTCCATTGGCGCAGGGAGCCGTCCTCGCCTCCGGAAGCGAGGCTCTTGCCGTCGGGGCTGAAGGTCACGGCGTACACCGGGCCGCTGTGCCCCTGGTACGGCGCGGCCACGGGCTTTCCCTGAAGGTCCCAGAGGCGGACCGTGCCGTCCTGGCTGGCACTGGCGATGGTGGTGCCGTCCGGGCTGAAGGCCAGCTCGTTGACAGCGGCGCTATGCCCCTGAAACGGCGCCCCCACGAGCTGGCCCCGCAGGTCCCACAAGCGGATCAGGCCGTCGTGGCCACCGGTCGCGGCGAGCTTGCCGTCCGGGCTGAACACGACGGTCCAGGCCACGCCGGTGTGCCCTTGCTGCGACATGGCCCGCAACGTGCCGTCCGCGGGCGACCACAGACGCAGCTTACCGTCGTCGCCCACGCTCGCGAGGATCCCGTCGCGGCTGAAGGCAATGGCGCGCGGCACGGTGCCGGCCCTCGGCAGGACGCGGGGAGCGTCCCCCTTCAGGCTCCACAGGCGGATGGTGCCGTCCTCGCCGGCGCTGGCGACTGTCCGGCCATCCGGGCTGGCCGCCACGCAGGAGACGGCCGCGCCGTGGACGAAGCGGTTGCGCTCCCGCGCCTCTTCGACGGCTCGCAGCAGGCTGAGCTGGACGGGCGTGAAGACCTCTCCGAAACGGTCCAGACTGTCGCCGGTCGCGGCGATGGCCTCGACCAGGCCCGCCACCGGCTCCACGGCCAGGAGCCGTTGCACCTCCTGCGGCGTAGCGATGAGACGGTGCCGCTGCTCGACCCGCCACGCCAGCCAGAGGACCACGGCGGCGCCGGCCAGCACCGCCAGGCCCGCGGCCCGCAGCAGCCAGAGGTTGCGGCGGTGCCGGCCGCGCTGCTTGCGGCTGGCGGCGAGCAGGCGCTCCTCCTCCGGCTGCAAGGCCCGCATGCCAGGCAACCCCGCCTCCACCGCTTTCAGATCCCAGGCGTCGAGGGGCGCCGGCGCCGCCGTCCGGCCGTCCCGCCAATCGCCGGCGCGGCTCTCCAGGATGCGGCGGGCGCGCTGGCCCGGCCACACCGAGACGTCGTAACGCTGGCGCACCAGCGGCGCCAGGGTGTCATGGCCGAGCCGCGTCCCCGCCGCCGACAGGGCGCGGTCTCCCGCCGGGTCGGTCAGCAGGAAGAGAGCCTTCAGCGCCAGCACGAGGTCGGTGAGGATTTCGGCCCGGTGGCGATAGCGCTCCCGCAACTCGCTTTCCGTCCGCTGCTCGGCGGTGAGCAGCGGCGTCGTGTGAAAGGCCAGGAGATCGAACACCAGCCCCGACTCGACCACCTCGGCGCGTTGGCCGGCAGGGCGCTCGGACCATCCTTCCAACTCATGGGCGCCGCCCAGCTTCTCGAGCTGGCGGTCGAGAAACTCCCCCAGCCGTTCGGAGTCCTCGGGGGAGATCGCGCCCCGGCCGAGCTTCTGGAGCTGCTGGTCGAGGAAGTCCCCCAGCAGGTAGCCCTCCTCTCGCAGCCGCTGATAGAAAGCATGGGTGAAGGCCGGAGCGGATTGGCTCTCGGCGGTGGCCCGCTGCCACATGCGGGTGAGCAGGATCTGGAGCGTCGGCGCGATCGGCGAATCGTGATCCGCCAGCAGATCGCCTGCGATGATCCCGGCGAGGCCCGGCTCCACCTCCAGGCCGTAGCGCTCGCGCAGGCGGGGCGTGAGGGTGAGCCCGTTGGCCACCTCCAGGATGGCGGCGCGGTCGAGCCCCTCCAGGAAAACCTTGGCATAGTCCAGGCCGTGGACCTCGAGCTGCTTCTGGATTTCCGGGAACCACTCCTTGCGGAAGCCGAGCACGAGGCGCCCCAGCGGCCGGCTCGCGGGATCGCCGAAAAGATCCTTGAGCAGGCTGAAGAATTCAGCGATCTCCACGTCCCAGGCCGCGGGCCGGGTGTAGGCCTCCTCGACCTGATCGAGGATGACGATCAGGGGACGGTTCGCCCTGCTCTCCGTCAGCCGCCAGGCCACGGCCAGCGAGGTTCCCTCGGTGGCGGCCGGCTGCAGTGCCGCGCGGAGCGTCGCCCCAAGGCCGCCCTGGGAGTCGCGCCGCACATAGCGCACCTCGTGGTACCACTCCAGACGCGGCAGGAGACCGGCGTCTAGGAACGAGGACTTCCCCACTCCCGACTGGCCGTAGAGCAGCACGATCGGCGAGCTGCCGGGATCGGTGAGCCGCAGGTAGAGGTCGCGGATCTCGCGGTTGCGGCCGAAGAAGATTTCGGCGTCGCCCGCGGTGAAGCGATCGAGGTAGCGGAAGGGCTTGGCCGGCAGCGGGCGGCGCTTGAGCCCGGGCAGGCCGTGACAGGGGTCAGGCACCGGAAACAGGTCGCCGGTGCGGGCCAGCGGTGCGGCGATGGGGCAGGCGTAGAGCGTGCCGGCGACCGCCTGGCCGTCCTTCATCAGGGCGAATCGTAGCAGGCCGACGAGGGCGCCGTCGATCAGCACCGGGCCGCCCGAGAGCCCCTTCACCGGGGCGCCCTGGCCGGCGGCGGCCTGGCGGCTGAAGAGCTGGAAGGCCGGCACGCCTTCGAGATCGCCGCGGTGGTTCTCGACCGTCCCCCGCTGCACCATGCCGTCGCGCGGATTGGCGTCCGGGAAGCCGTAGGTCTCCCAGGAATCTCCCGACGTCTGGAGATCCGCCATGGGCAGCGGCCGGACGCCCTCCAACTCGTCGCAGGTCAGCAGGGCCCAGTCGGCGCGGCGATCCCAGAAGTCGGGATGCGGCCGCGCCTCGCGGCTGCCGCCGGGAAAAGTGAGGACGATGCGGCCGGGGAGGAACTGCGGCGGGTCCTGATGGCGGTTCGCCACCACGTGGAGAGCCGTGAGCACGAGACCGGGGCCGACCAGGGCACCGGTGCCCCGGCTCAGCACCTGCGCGCCGTCGACGACGTCGATGCGGGCGATCGCCCGGCGGACGGCCTCTTCCATGGGGTGCGGCTCAGACCCCCTCGGGGCCGGTGTAGTCGCACAGCTCGGCGGCGGTCATGCGGTCGTCGCCGTCGAGGTCGATGCGCACGTAGGTCGGCTTGAAGCGGATCCAGCGCTTGAGCCGCCCCCCCTGCATGTCGTCGACGAACTGCGCGACCTGCTTCAGCGCCTCCGGCTCGGGGCCGGCCAGCAGCTCGACGGGGAACTGGATGAGGTCCGCCCAGGTGCCGGAGTTCAGGTACCAGGCGCCGCCGCCGAGCTCGATCTTCTTCGCCATATGGGTGTGGCCGAAGACGACGCAGCGGAAGCCCCCCTTGCTGAGGTCGCGGGCCGCGTTGAGATACTCGCTGGCGGTCTCGACGCCGGGATCGAAGCTCTGATCGCTCTGCAAGGCCCGCAGGGCCTTGAGCAGCGCCGGCAGGCGCCGCTCGACGCTCGCGCTCTTGCGGCTCAGCAGGAGCTGGACCAGCCCCAGGGTCGAATCCACTCCCGCGAAGGTGGAGATGTCCTCCCCGATGGCCGCCGCGGCGTAGGAGGCCGGCTCCGGCTCCAGGGCGGCGAGGAAGGCCCCCGGCGATTCGCCGAGGGCTTCGGCGAGGATCCGGTCCAGCGGGTCGTTCCCCACCGCACCTCCCGAGCTGATGTCCGAGCCGAAGGAGGCGCCGCTCATGTCCCCGCCAAACCCGTCCAGCGCGCTCACCTCGGAGCTGATGTCGCCGCCGAAGCACGGCAGCGCCGGCGCCGCGAGCCTATGTTTGCTGGCCGCCAGCGCCAGGGTGGCCACCTGGCTCAGGATGCTCCGGTAGCCCGGCTCCAGGGCGAGCAGCATGGGCACCACGGCGCCCGTCTCCGGCTTCAGCAGGTCGACGAAACGATAGGCGTCCTTGATCGGATTGATCACCGCCGCCACCATCTTGCTGCCGGCCGGCGGATCGAAAGCGTATTGCGCCGGCACCGGCTGGTTGCGCGACGCCAGCGAGCGGATGCGGCGCAGCGCGTCCTGCGTCACCACGTTGAAGCTGTCATAGCGGTTGCCGTGCTCGATCAGCACGTCCCCCACCGCGTAGGCTTCGCCGTCGTGGATGAACTCGAAGTCGTGACGTCCCTCGACGCCGATCAGCTCCTTGAGCCGGCGCCGCACCTGCGGCAACGCCAGCTCGATGTCGTGATTGCCCAGCAGAAGGGTGAGGCGGTGGCCGTTCTCGAGCAGGCGGCCGAAGGCGTCGAACAGCCGGCGGTCACGGGCGACGATGGCCTCCAGCTTCTTCACGGCGGCGGCCGAGTCGGCGGTGAACGCCGACCAGTATGGCGGCGCCTCCTCGCGCTCGGCCAGGAAATCCACGGCATCGCCGTTGATCACCAGCTCGATTCGCGGCGCGCCGGCCGGCTTGGCCGCCACCGCCTCCACGAGCTCCGCCACCCGCTCGCCCTGAGTGCAGATGCGGAACCCGCGGTCCTCCGGATCGCCGCTCTGGGGATAAACCCCGCCAAGATGCAGATCGGAAATGATGTAGAGCTGCCGAGCCACACCGTTCGCCATGTTGGACACCCCGGAGGAACCTGGTTGAAAGGTAAAGCCTACCATAGGGGTTGGAGCGAACCGAGTCTCCGGGGGCCGGCTTCGGGAGGGGGGCTCCGTGCTAGATTCTCGCCCCATGAGGGCCTACCTCGACCTGCTCCAGCACGTCCTGGATCACGGTACCGCGAAGTCCGACCGCACCGGCACCGGCACGCTGTCGGTCTTCGGCTACCAGATGCGCTTCGACCTCGCGCAGGGGTTCCCGCTGCTGACCACCAAGAAGCTCCACCTGCGCTCGATCATCCACGAGCTGCTCTGGTTCCTGGCCGGCGACACCAACGTCCGCACTCTCCACGAGCACGGCGTGACGATCTGGGACGAATGGGCGGACGCCAACGGCGACCTGGGGCCGATCTATGGCGCGCAGTGGCGCTCCTGGCCGGCGCCGGATGGCGGCTCGATCGACCAGATCGCGCGCGTCGTTGAGCAGATCCGCACCCACCCCGACTCGCGGCGCCACATCGTCAGCGCTTGGAACGTGGCGGCGATCGACGACATGGCGCTCCCTCCCTGCCATGCCCTGTTCCAGTTCTGGGTGGCCGGGGGGCGCCTCTCCTGCCAGCTCTACCAGAGGAGCGCCGACACGTTCCTGGGCGTGCCCTTCAACATCGCCTCCTATGCTCTGCTGACGATGATGGTGGCGCAGGTCTGCGATCTGGCGCCCGGCGACTTCGTCCATACCTTCGGCGACGCCCACCTCTACAGCAACCATCTGGAGCAGGCGCGGCTCCAGCTCACCCGCGAGCCCCTGCCGCTCCCCACCATGACGCTCAACCCGGCGGTGCGGTCGATCTTCGACTTCCGCTTCGAGGATTTCACCCTCGCCGGCTACGACCCCCACCCGGCGATCAAGGCGCCGATCGCCGTCTAGAGCATGACTGAGCCGACGGCGAGGCCGCGGATCACGCTGATCGCGGCGATGGCGCGCAACCGCGCGATCGGCCTCGACCAGCGCCTCCCCTGGCGGCTCCCCGCCGACCTCAAGCGCTTCAAGGCGCTGACCACCGGGCATGCGATTGTGATGGGGCGGAAGACCTACGACTCGATCGGCCGGCCGCTTCCCTGGCGGAGCACGGTCGTGATCACCCGCCAGCCGGACTACGCGCCGCCGGGGGTGCTCGTCGCCCATTCGCTGGACGAGGCGCTGGAGCGGGCCCGCGAGGCGGGTGAGGCCGAGGAGATCTTCGTCGCCGGCGGCGAGGAGATCTTCCGGCTGGCGCTGGCCCTCGGCCGCGGCGACCGCATCCAGCTCACCTACATCGACCAGGACTTCCCCGGCGACACCTTCTTCCCGGGATTCGACGAGGCGGCTTGGCGGCTGGTCGAGCGCGAGGATCATCCGGCTACGGACAGTACGCCGTTCGGCTTCAGCTTCCTGGTCTACGACCGCATCCCCGTGAAGACATGAAAAAAGACCGCGGCCTGCTCCGCGGGTGCGGAGCAGGCGGCGGTTTGAGAAGAGGGCAAGAGTGTGAAACCTCGCAACCCTCGGGGGAGCGGTGGGGATGTAAACGTTTTCTTTCCGGTTTTCCTGGAACGGCCGGCAAAGCCGGCGCACGAAGTCAGAAGTGCGAAGGAATTTGAAAAGCGGGACAGCGAATGTAAAGATTTTTCCCCATCAGGACGCCGCCGCCATACTCGCCGCCCGGGCGCGGAACCAGGACGCGGTCCGTGCCAGCCCCTCGCCCAGCGGGATCGGCGCCGGCAGCCCGAGCTCGCGGCGCCCCCGGGCGCCGTCGACGACCGAGCGTAGCTGCTCCCCCGCCTTGGCCGGGCCATGGCTCGCTTGGCGGTCGGTGCCCAGGGCTCGGGCGATCTCGCGGTAGAGGTCGACCACCGAGGTTTCGACGCCGGTGCCGACGTTGTAGGTGTGGAAGCCGGGGCGACCCGCCGCCGCGAGGTTGGCCCGCACCACGTCCGAGACGTGGACGTAGTCGCGGGTCTGCAGCCCGGCGCCGTTGATGGTCGGCGTCTCGCCCGCCAGCAGGCGGTTGAGGAAGATGGCGACCACCCCCGCCTCGCCGTGCGGGTTCTGCCGCTCGCCGTAGACGTTGGCGTAGCGCAGGCAGGTGACGTCGAGGCCGTAGGTGGAGTGGTAGAAGAAGAGGTAGCGCTCGAAGGCGAGCTTGGAGACCCCGTAGGGCGACAGCGGCCGCGCCGGATGCTCCTCGTCGGCCGGAAAGCGGTCCTGCTCGCCGTAGATGGCGCCGCCGGTCGAGGCGAACAGGACCTGGCGCACGCCGCCACGGCGGGCCGCCTCGGCGAGGCTGAGGCTCCCCAGGACGTTGACCCCGGCGTCGAAGAGCGGGTCCTCCACCGAGCGGCGGACGTCCATCTGCGCGGCGTGGTGGACGAGGATCTCGACGCCTGAGTCGCGCACCAGCTCCGCCGCCTCGCGCGAGCGGATGTCGAGCACGTGCAGCTCGGCCCCCGCCGGCACGTTCTCCCGCCGGCCTCCCGACAGGTCGTCGAGGATCAGCACCCGCCGTCCCGCGGCGAGGAAAGCTTCGGCGACGTGGGAGCCGATGAACCCGGCTCCCCCGGTGACGCAGACGGTACCCAGACCTGGCTCGCTCTTCATGCGGCGGAGCTTACCGCAAGATCGCCCGCCGCTCCGGCGGCGAGGTCAGAGCGTGCAGCCCGGGCAGATCGAGCACTTCGTGGCCTCGTGCGCGCTGTGGCCGCCGGCCACCGCCTTGAGGTCGTCGTCGGCTAGAATTCGCAGGGTCTCTCGGGAAAGCGTAAGCTTCTTGGGCAGCTTCGGCTTGTTCATGATCTCTCCTTTCGAGTCGTCCGTCGGGGTCCCTGTTCAGGAGGTGCGATGCCGGCGAGGGAACGAGACAGCGGGAGGTCGATGCGGAAGAAAAGAAAACCGGGCAAGGGCCGCTCCTACCCGGGAAGGGCGCGCGTGGAGAGTCGCGATTCGCCCCCTCGCGACCGGCGGACGGCCCTGCTCCTGGCGCTGCTGGCGTTCCTGGTCTACAACGCCAACTTCCGCCTGATCGGGGCCGGTGACAGCTATCCCGCGCGCTTCCTCCCCTTCGCCGTCCTGAACCACGGCACGCTCTATCTCGATCCCATCCGCGAGGTCACCGCGCAGCGCAATCCGAACCCCTACTGGATCCAGCCGACCCCGAGCGGCCACTCCGCCTCGCTCTATCCGGTCGTCATCCCCCTGCTCGTGACTCCCGTCTACCTCCCCGCCGCCCTCTGGGTACGGTGGGCGGGAGAGACCTACGAGCGGATGTCCTGGCTGGGCCCCCTCCTGGAGAAGCTCTCGGCCAGCGCCGTCGCCGCCGCGGCCGTGGGCTGGATGTTCCCGCTGCTGCGCCGCCGGATCGCGCCGCGGCCGGCGCTCCTGCTGACGCTCGTCTTCGCCTTCGCCACCTCGACCTGGGTGACCGGCAGCCAGGCGCTCTGGCAGCACGGCACGGCGGAGCTGCTGGCGGTGGGTGCGCTCTGGTTCCTCACCGGCGAGCCCTCGACGCGCAATCTCCTGGCGGCTGGCGCGCTCGCCGGACTGATGGTGGCCAACCGCCCACCGGACCTCCTGTTCACGGCGGCCGTCTCGGCCCGCTGCACCATCAGGTCCCATCGCAAATCCCGAAGGACTTCCCAAGTTCCCTGGCGCTCCCGCTTGAGCTTCTTCTCGGCCTCCTACCTGGGTAGGAGCCTCCCAGACCTGGATCGGAGCCTTCCAAACCAAGGTCGGAGTGAATGCGACCCGGGTCCATTACCTCCACACCACGGTCGGGGCTATCCGTCCTGCGGTCCAAGACTCGCGGACTTCGGTCGGGAACGCTCCGACCTTCGAGCGGAAGGCTCCGGCGAGGGCAGTCCGGCGTGCCCTGCCTCTCCGCAAGGCGGCGAGGATCTCAATAGTTTCACCAATGAAAGGACATGCAGGTCGGGACGCGAGTTCGGCGCCTCGGCCCCTTAGGACTCGTCACAAAATAACTGCACCAGTTCCCCGGAGCACGGCAGCCCCAGGACATCTGGTTCCGTCCGGCCCAACGGGCCGGGAGAACGGAGCCCAGGGCTGAGGCCGAAGGCCGATGCCCTGGGTGGGAGGGAGGACAATCCG
>DASWQX010000761.1:0-2941 GCA_036403495.1 Thermoanaerobaculia bacterium | reverse complement strand
GGCTGCGGGCCCGCTCCTGGGAGAGGGACCGCTTGCCCGCCTGGAGCAAGGGGGCGGGCGCCGTCGGCGTGCTGCTGCTCGCCTGCTGGGGGTTGCAGCGCCTCTGGGGACCGCTGGACCTCTCGGCCGGCATCCTGGTCTCCACCGAGGCGTTCGCTTTGCGGCTCGGCCTCACCGGCGCGGCGTTCGGGCTCTTCTGCCTGGCGGGACCCGGCCGGGGAGGGCCGGCGCCGCCGCCGCGCGACCGCGTGGTCTGGATCGCCGTCGCCCTGCTGTTCGGCGGCGCCGCGCTGTGCGATCAGCCGCTGCTCGCCCTGCCGCTGCTCGCCGGCGGCGGCGCGCTGGCCGCCGTCCACGCCGATCAGCGGCGGCTGCGCGAGGGGCTCGCCCTGGTGGCGCTGATCCTGATGGCCGTGTTCGCCGCCGCGGGCACCTGGGAGGCCGCCTACCGGCTGCGGCTGCGCGAGTACGCCGGCGGCGAGCTGCTGGCCCGCCTGGCGCCGCCGAAGCCGGCGGGGATCGCCGCCGTCTCGGCGGAGGTCCGCCGGCACTTCGAGGCGATCGACCTCGACCGGGTGATCCCCCGCAATCCCGCCGGCCTCGAGCGGCAGGACCTCGCCTATGCGCTCTGGAAGGATTCCCCGCTCTCCCGCCACCACTCGCTGTCGGCCCTGGTAGTGCAACGGGAGGGCGCCCCGAGCTCCTCCTTCTCGTTCGGCATGCCGCTGACCGATCAGGGCGTAGTCGATCAGGAGCACGCCCGCTGGCAGGAGCTGAGCCTGCCGCTCTGGCAGAGCGGGTTCCTGATCTCGGGCGTCGCCCCCCTCCGCTTCGGCGGCCAGCCCTGGGGGACGGTCCGCTACTGGCTGCTGCCGCGCCCCGGCTTCGAGGTCCACGACGCCCGCCGCCTGACCGAGGTGGACGTCGGTCTGCTCAAGGGTGGGGCGGGCGCCGCTGCCACCGAGGAGATCGCCCAGCCGGCACTCTACGCCCTCTACACGCCGGACGGCCGGGCGTCGCTCTCGCCCTGGGAGGAGGATCCGCCGCTCCAGCCCGAGCTCCGCCGCCACAGCCGCTTCAAGGGGCGCCAGGCGCGGGCCGTGGTCGAGACGCCGGCGGGGGCCTCCCGCGCCTGGGCCCGCTCCTCCAGCCAGGGTTGGGAGGTGATCTATCTCCCCTTCCAAGGCGTCATCGAGGCCCTGGAGCGCGCCGGCAACTGGAGCCTGGGAGTGCTCCTGCTGCTCAGCGCGGCCGCGCCGCCGCTGCTGCTGCTGGCGCTCCCCCGCGCCACCTTCCGCGACCTGGTGCGGCGGACGGTGCGCTCGTATTCGAAGCGGCTGATGCTGGTCTACATCCTCCTCCTGC
The DNA here is from genome assembly GCA_036403495.1 of Thermoanaerobaculia bacterium. GTDB lineage: Bacteria > Acidobacteriota > Thermoanaerobaculia > Multivoradales > UBA5704 > DATARR01. Next base: position 1,576 of record DASWQX010000761.1, on the reverse strand, counting down.
TGATCCCGCTGCTGTTCCTCTACTTCGTCCTGGTGCGCTCGATGGAGGAGCGATTGCGGCGGGACCAGCGGACGGCCGGCGAGGCGGCCCTGAGCTCGGCCCAGCAGCTCCTCGGCCAACAGCTCCTCACCATGCCGCCGGGCTTCGGCGTCGACACCGTGTTCGGCGACCAGCTACTGATCTCCACCTCGGGCATCGTTCGCCACGAGGTGAACCTCTACTATGGCAGCGCCCTGCACGCCTCCAGCCGGCACGAGCTGTTCACCGCCGGGCTCCTTCCCAAGCGGATCCCCGGCGAGATCTACCGCCGCCTCGCCCTGCTCGGCTATGGGCTCTACTCGCGCTCCAACCGGGTGGGGACCACCACCTACCTCGAAATGTACGCGCCGCTGCGCCTGCCCGGCGGCGAACCGCCCGGCGACGAGCGATTGTTCCTCTCCATCCCGCTCCTCGCCCAGCAGGAGGAGGGGGCGCTCCAACTCGCGCAGCTCCGCCGCCAGGGGCTGCTGGTGACGGCGGCCCTCTTCACCCTGCTGGTGGCGGTGGGCCGGCGGCTGGCGAGCAGCTTCACCCGGCCGCTGATGCAGCTCGTCGAGGGGACCCGGCGGATCGCCGCCGGCGCCCCCTCGCTCGACCTCGCGCCGACCGAGCTGGAGCTCGCCCTCCTGGTCGAGGCGGTCGACGAGATGGCGCGCAAGATCGCCGACGCCCGCGAGCGGCTGGTGCGCGAGAAGCAGGTCAGCGAGCGGATGGTGGAGAACATCACCTCGGGCGTCGTCTCGCTCGACGGCGAGCGGCGGGTGCTGATGCACAACCGGGTGGCCGCCGAGCTGCTCGGCACCACGGTGGGAGGTAGCCTGGAGGCGGCGGTCGCCGGCCCCGACCGGCTGCGGCCGGTGGCCGACTTCCTGCGCACGGCCGGCGCCGAGATGGAACGCGCCACAGTGCGGCTGGCGGCTCCCGCGGCCCCCGCTGCCAGTGGTGCGGGCGATGGCGGCGGCGAGCGCGAGTGGACGCTGATCTGGGTCCCCCTCCCCGGCGCCGGCGAGCCCACCGCCCTCCTGGTCGTCGAGGACGCCACCGAGGTGCTACGCAGCCAGCGGCTCCTCGCCTGGGCCGAGATGGCGCGGATGATCGCCCACGAGATCAAGAACCCGCTGACCCCCATCCGGCTCTCGACCGAGCACATGATGGAGGTCTACCGGCACGATCCGGAGCACTTCGACCGCGTTTTCGAGCGCTGCACCAGCAACATCCTGACTCAGGTGGACGAGCTGCGCTCGATCGCCTCCGAGTTCTCGGCCTACAGCTCGATCCCGCGGATCGACCCCAAGCCGGCCGACCTGGTGGCCAGCATGGCCGACCTGGTCGAGGGGTACCGCGCGGCGCCGCCGCCGGGGGTGTCGGTCGAGTTCGAGCCCGAGAGCCCGGAGATCGTCGCCCGCTTCGACGCCAAGCTGCTGCAGCGGGCCGTGCGCAACCTGATCGAGAACGCCCTGCGCGCCACCACCACCGCCGGCGGCAAGGTGACCGTGCGCCTGGACCGGCGCAACGGCTTCGCGCGCATCGCCGTCTG
>DASWQX010000760.1:0-2034 GCA_036403495.1 Thermoanaerobaculia bacterium | reverse complement strand
GGCAACGTCTGGCTCGACGCCAAGTTCCCCCGCCTCGACCGCCTGCTGCGGGCGCGGATCGCCGGCGGCTAGCGATCCCCTACTTGAAGATCCCTACTTGAAGACGCCGAAGGCGATCAGGATCAGGACCAGCAGGAAGATCCCGAGGCAGATGCGGGCGGCGGTCATCAGGTGGGTGTTGCCCACTTGGCGGGCGCCCTTGGTCCGGAAACCGATGAGCGCGAGGAAGGCGATGGCGACGACGACGATTCCAAGGATGACGATCCAGCTCATGGGCGACAATATGTCACAAATCGATGTCACAATCGGCGGCATCATGAGACAGGCTCTCCTCGCCCTGATCCTGATCCTCGGGGCCGCCGGCTCCCGCTCCCTCCTCGCGGCCGAAGCCCCTGCCCCTTCCGAAGGGAACTGCGCGCTGCACGACTTCCGCTTCGCGAGCGGCGAAGCGCTGCCGGAACTGCGGATTCACTACACGACGCTCGGCGAGCCCCGGCGCGACGCGCAAGGGGTGGTGCGCAACGCCGTGCTGATCCTCCACGGCACCACCGGCGACGCCAAGGGGTTCCTGCGCGAGCAGTTCGCCGGCCAGCTCTTCGGCCCGGGCCAGCTCCTCGACGCGGCGACCCACTACCTCGTGCTCCCCGACGGCATCGGCCACGGCAAGTCGAGCCGGCCGAGCGACGGGCTGCACATGCGGTTCCCCAAATACACCTACGACGACATGGTGCGGGCGCAGCACGACCTGCTCACCCAGTGCCTGAAGGTCGACCATCTCCGGCTGGTGATGGGCACCTCGATGGGCGGCATGCACACCTGGGTCTGGGGGTACACCTATCCGGACTTCATGGACGCCCTGATGCCGCTCGCCAGCGCTCCGGTCGAGATCGCCGGCCGCAACCGGATGATGCGCAAGATGGTCCTCGACTCGATCACCGGCGACCCCGAGTGGAAGCAGGGCGAGTACACCGCCCAGCCGCGCGGCCTGATCCCGGCCATCCACATCCTGCTGCTGATGGGGTCGAGCCCGCTGCAGTGGCAGAAGGAGGCGCCGACGCGGGAGAAGGCCGAGGCCTACCTCGCCACCCTGGTCCAGCGGCAGCAGGCGATGCTGGACGCCAACGACATGCTCTACCAGTTCGACGCGTCCCGGTTTTACAACCCCCTCCCCCATCTCGGCGAAATCCGCGCTCCGCTCTACGCGGTCAATTCCGCCGACGATGAGATCAACCCGCCGGAGCTCGGCATCCTCGACGCGGCGATCCACAAAGTGCCGCGCGGCCGGTACATCCTCCTCCCCATCTCGCCCGAGACCCGCGGCCACGGCACTCACTCGCTGCCGGCGATCTGGGGGAAGTACCTGGCGGAGCTGCTGGCCGCCTCGGAAGGCGCGGCGCACTGAGAAAGGGCGACCGCGGGTCGCCCCTACAACCTCCGGCATCGGGTGAGCTCTGGACGAAGACTGTAGGGGCGACCCGCGGTCGCCCTCGTTCGGCACGAAGATTGCTCAGGGCTGGAGACGATTCACCTAACGCGACAAGGAGATCCCGATGCGATTCCTCGAGCGCTTCACCGAGCCCCTTTACGCTGTCTTCCGGATCGTCTTCGGCATGCTGTTCTTCTCCCACGGCGCCCAGAAGGTCTTCGGCCTGGGGGGCGAAAAAGCCGCCGCCACGCTGCCGCTCGTCGCCGGCTGGATCGAGCTGATCACCGGCGCGCTGATCGTGATCGGCCTGTTCGCGGGGGTGGCGGCGTTCATCGCCAGCGGCGAGATGGCGGTCGGCTACTTCATGGTCCACGCGCCGAACGGCTTCTGGCCGGTGATGAACCATGGCGAGGCCGCGGTGCTCTACTGCTTCGCGTTCCTCTACATCGCCGCGCGCGGCTCGGGGATCTGGAGCGTCGACGCGGTGCGCGGGCCACGGCCCGTCCCCGTCCCGCGCCCGCGCTGAGAGACCGCCACCTCCGGAACCGACGGATGAGCCCCGAGCTGATCACCGCCGCCGCGACCTTCCTCGCCGGCGGCGGCGAGAT
>DASWQX010000759.1:0-5295 GCA_036403495.1 Thermoanaerobaculia bacterium | reverse complement strand
GATCGAACCTGGTCAAGACCCCTGGATGAAGTAAATGGCCGACGAAGAACCGAAGAGCTGGATCCTCGCCCTCCGCCACCGTCTGGCCTCGCCGCCCGCCCGCCGCTTGGCGGCGAGCGACCTGCGGCAAGCCGCCGTGCTGGTGCCCCTGTACGTCGACGCCGGCGAGCTCTGGACCGTCCTCACCCAGCGCGCCGAGGACCTGCCGAGCCACCGCGGCCAGGTCGCCTTTCCCGGCGGCGGGCGCGAGCTCAAGGAGGACCCCTGGGGGGCGGCCCTGCGCGAATCGCAGGAGGAGATTGGCCTCGATCCCAAGGCCGTGCTCCGGCTGGGCGAGCTCGACGAGGTCGAGAGCCCGGCCGGCTTCCGCGTGATCCCCTGCGTCGGGGCCATCCAGCAGGGAACGAAATTCACTCCCAACGCCGGCGAGATCGCCGACATCTTCAGGCTCCCCCTCAGCGCCTTCGCCAATCCCCGGCTGGTCGAGGAGCGCGAGGTCCTCCTCAATGGCGTCGCGCACAGCCTGCGCATCTACCACATCGGTCAGCGGACGATCTGGGGATTGACCGCGCGGGTCCTGCAGAACCTGCTGGTGCGGCTGGGGCTGGAGTCGGCGGAGGAAGAGGCCTGAAAAGCGGCCTTTCATTCCTGGAACGGATGAGCACCGCCGGATTCGCGGCCTTCACCGTCGCGACGGCCGAGACGCGCGACGAAACGGTGGAACCACGGATCCGGCCTACGTGTCCACCGTCGCGGCGGTGATGAGCACCGCCGAATTCGCAGCCTTCACCGTCGCGACGGCCGAGACGCGCGCCGAAACGGTGGAACCACGGATCCGGCCTACGTGTCCACCGCCGCGGCGGTGATGAGCACCGCCGAATCCGCGACCTTCACCGCCGCGACGGTCGAGACGCGCGCCGAAACGGTGGAACCGCAGATCCGGCGGACGTGCCCACCGCCGCAGCGGTGAAGAGCACCGCCGGATTCGCGACCTCACCGCCACGGAGACCGGCCGATAACTTTGATCCCCGCGAGGCGTAGTCTCCTCTCATGCGCGCCACCGAATTCGAGTTCCGTTACCGCTTCTGGTTCATCTTCCTGCTCTTCTGGGTGGGATTCGCGGCGTACTGGCTGGATCCGGTGAACCTCGGCGAGGCCCTGGTCCATCCGTTCGTACCCGCGGAGCACCTCCGCCCGGCCGTCCATGCGTTCTCCTGGGTGGCGGCTCTCCTCGTGGGGATCGCCGCGATGGTGCGGACATGGGCGAGCGCCTACCTGCAGAGCGAGCGGGTCCACGATCCGAATCTGCGCACCGAGGGAGTGGTGGCGGACGGCCCCTACCGGCACCTGCGCAATCCCCTCTACCTCGGCAACCTCCTGCTGGCCGTGGGGATGGGCCTGCTGATGAGCCGGCTGGGCTTCGCCATCGTGGTCCTCGGGCACGCGATCTTCCTGCTCCGCCTGATCGGACGGGAGGAGTCCGAGATGCTGGCGAGCCAGGGAGAACGCTACCGGGCCTACTTCGACGCCGTGCCCCGGCTCTGGCCGTCGCTTCGGCCCCGGGTGCCCGCGAGCGGCCTCCAGCCCCGCTGGGGGCAGGCGTTCGGTGGCGAGACGTTCTTCTGGCTCCTGTTCGCGGGCATGACCTACTTCGAGTCACCCGGAACACCCGGACGATCCCCACCGTGGCCATGGTGGGGATGGGGATCTACTTCGTCATGCTGGCGGTGCTGAAGCGCCGGCGGGCGCGGCTCACTTGACCAGCAGGCTTATTTGACCAGCAGGCTATTTGACCAGTAATACCGGACAGCGGGCCACGATCGCGATGCCGTAGCTGAGCGTCCCCAGGCCGAGGGCGGGGTGATCGCGGTCGACCTTGTGCGAGGAGAGGATCATCAGGTCGACCGCCGCCTCCTCGGCGTAGCGCACGACGGTCTCGGCCCGCTTGCCGAAGAGGATCTCGTGGCGGACGGCGGCGCCCCGCTCCTTGAGCCGCCCCTCGAGGGCGAAGAGCTTGGCCGCCACCTGGGCCTCCAGCCGGTGGTAGAAGTCGGACATCTCGCTGAAATCGATGTGCTCGATGGTCTCGATGACGTGCAGGAGCGTGATCTCGCTCCCGGCGGCCGCCGCGGCGATCTGCACGGCGCTGTCGAGCGCCGCTTCGTTCTTGTCGGTGAAGTCGACGGGAACCAGGATCTTTCGGAACATGGAGGCCTCCCCTCGGAGCCATCATGTCCAGCCTGCGGCGGAGGTGTCAACCACCCGCGCGGGTAGGACGGCGGCTCGGGAGGGAGCGGCGCCGGCACCCTTGAAAGAGAGGCGGAGCCCTTCGCCTCTCTTTCGACAAGGAGACCCCATGCGCACCAGCCGCCGCCTGCTCCTCGCCCTCTCCCTCGCGACCCTCGGCGCGACCTTCCTCGCCAGCCCGCAGCCGACCCAGGCCATCGGCCGCTGCGGCAACGAGTGGTTCTTCTATTCGGACGCCACCCACACGACGCAGGTGGGCTACGAGGTGTACGAGTGCAACTGCGCCCACGCCTTCTGGGGGACGCGGACGCCCTACAGCGTCATCCACTCGCTCGGCTGCTGAGCGGATCGTCGGCCTCGTCCCACTTCCTTACCGTATAGCGGCTGAGCCGGACCTCCGGCGCCCAGAAGCCGCCGGGGAGCCCGGCTTTCTGCCGCAGGTGGTCGAGGAAGTCGCGGGGATCGGGGAGCTGCTCCCAGACCTGCGGCAGGAAGGTGCTCCGGTGGCTGCCGTATTCGAAGACGACGCCGTCGATCCCCGGCCGCAGGAGTCGGAGCGCCTCGGCCTCGCTCACCGCCGGCAGCGGCTCCGGCGGCGAGAGGAGCGAAACCTCCACGGTGATGCCGGGCCATTCGCGCGGTTCGACGGGGGGGAAGCGGGGATCCTGGAAGGCCGCGCCGAGCGCGTTCCGGCGCACGTCCTCGCCGAGTGGCCGGGTGGCCTCGATCGAGCCGATGCAGCCGCGCAGGCTTTCTCCCCGCCGCAGGGTCACGAAGGTGGCACCCGGCTCGCGCAGCCATGGCGCTTCCTCCACCTTCGGTGCCGGGCCGGCGCCCAGGGCCTTCTCGATGCTGCCGCGGGCGATCCGCAGCAGGATCTCGCCGTCAGTCGTTCTCATGGTTCATGGCTCATGGAAGGCGAAAGCTCCATAGCCCACCACCCGCGAGGGGTCTCCGGCGGTGTCGGCGGAATTGCGCAGGTCGAGCAGTTCGGGGGTGAGGCCGCGCCGCCGCGCCACTTCCATCAGGCCGTTGATCGGCACGGCGCCGCAGGCCTGGCGGGGGTCGAGCGACCCTTCCAGCGCCAGGATGCGGCGGGCGGTCTCGCGGTCGGCCTGCTGGGCGGCGTCGTAGGGGAGAAAGTGCGAGAGGTCGGAGCTGATGACGATCAGCGTCTCCGGTCCTCCCCAGAGGCGCTCCAGCACCTCGGCCACCTCCTCGGCGCTCGCCTCGCCCGCCACCAGGGGCACGAGGTCGAACTCGCCCAGCAACGACTGCAGGAACGGCAGCTCGACCTCCAGCGAGTGCTCGCGCTCGTGGGCCTCGGGGATCACCCGCACCTGCGGCAGCCGGAGCGACGCCCCCGCCCCCGCTCCCTCGACCCGCACCTCGCCGAGCGGCGTGGAGAACCAGGGGTCCCCCGGCAGCGCCAGCCCGCGGATCGGCACGTAGTGGGACGGCCCGATCAGTACCACCCGCTCGATCGTCTCCGCCGCGGCAGCCACGGCGCGGAACGCGCTGCCGGCGATCGGCCCGGAATAGACGTAGCCCGCGTGGGGCGCGACGATCGCTTTGGGGACAGCCCCTTTGGGGTCAGGTGCCTCGTGCAGGAAGCCCTCGACCATGGCGGCGAGCGTGGCAGGATTCGCGGGATAGAACGTGCCGGCGACGGCGGGTGGGCGGGTGGTGATCATGGTCTTTTCAATAAAATCTCCGGCGGGAAGATTCCCGTGGCGACGCCGCCCCGCCCGGGCGTCGGAGGCCGCCCATCTGCGGTCATCTATCCCCCTACCCCCCCTTCAGCACCTGCCGGCACCTGCGCTGCGCGCGGTCCCGATCCGGCAGCGGCAGCTCGTCGAAGGCGCGCAGGGTGCGCTCGCGGCCGGCGGCGAGGAGGGTGAGGACCTCGCGGAATTCGTGCTCGGCGCGGTTGCGGTTGCCCAGGCGGAGGAGGCAGTCGGCGAGCAGCACGCGCACCTGGTAGAGGGCGGGGTCGAGGTAGAGGGCGGCGCGGTAGGCGTGGACCGCCTCCTCGGTGCGGCCACAGAGGTCGTCGAGGAACCCTTGCAGAGCGTGCGCGGCGGGATCGGAAGGGTCGGCCGCCAGCGCCGCCTCCAGGGTCCGGCGGGCGTCCTCGACGCGGTTGGCGGCGAGGTCGCGGGCGGCGGCCAGCAGACGCCCGGCGGCCGAGTCCACCGGGCTCGGGGGCACCACGGAAGATGCGGAGGGGGCGGGAGCCGCCGGCGCCTCGGCGGCGCGGGCGAGGCTCCAGGCGCGCGGATCGGGATCGGTCCACCGCGCGCGCGCTTCGGGGACCGGCTCCGGCTCGGGCGACGGGGCGCGCCGCGGCGCCGGCCGCTTCGGCGGCGGGGCTTCCTTCACGGGGCGGACCGGGCGGTGGCGGTAGGCGAAGCAGGGGCCGAGGTCGAGCGACTCCAGCTCGTCCTGGATCTGCCAGAGCGTCTCCGAGGCGCCGAGGAAGAGATACCCCTCGGGCGCCAGGAGCCGGCCTACCTGCGAGACCACCCAGCGTTGGAGCGGGCGGCGGAAGTAGATCAGGACGTTGCGCATCAGCACCAGGTCGCACTCGGTGAACGGCAGCGCGAAGGGGGCGTGGGCGAGGTTGAGGCTCTGGTAGGAGATGCGCGAGCGCAAGGTCGCGTCGAGCTCGAACAGCTTGCCGCGGCGGGTGAACCAGCGCGCCAGCAGCTCGGGGGGGACCTGGGCCACGGCCCGCTCGCCGTAGAGCCCCAGCCGGGCCCCGGCCAGAGCCTCGTCGTCGAGGTCGGTCGCCACGATCGTCCAGGTCCAGCCGGCGAGCGCCGGCTCATCGGCGAGCAGCATGGCAAGCGTCGCCGGCTCCTCCCCCCGCGCGCAGGCCGCCGACCAGATCCGCAGGTGGCGCGAGCTGGCGCGGGCCTTCGCGAGCACCGGCAGAGCCTGCCTCAGGATGGCCTCGAACTGCTGCGGAGCGCGGAAGAAGTAGGACTCCTTGATGGTGACCAGCGAGACCAGGTTCGCCCACTCGCCGTCGATCTGATGGGTCGC
>DASWQX010000758.1:0-1707 GCA_036403495.1 Thermoanaerobaculia bacterium | reverse complement strand
CGCCTCCTCACTCCCACCCTCCGGGGAGCGCTCGCCGGGCTCCTCCTCCTCGCGGCCGCCGCTCCTGCCGGCGCCGTGAACGCCCGGGACGTGCTCGGGGTGGCCCACGCCGCCGGCCGCTACAACTTCACGGACGGGGATTTCCTGAACGAGGGGGCCGACCGCATCCTGGAGCTGGGCAGCCGGGTGATCAAGGTCTTCCTCGTGCCGAACCACATCCAGGAGACCTACCCCTTCAACTCCGACTGGTCCCCGCCGACGTCGGATGTGGTCGAGCTGGCCCAGCACCCCTATTTCCAGGAGCTGTTCGCCAAGCCGTTCTCGACCATCATCCTGGAGATCACGCCGGTGACCGTGGGGCCGCAGTTCCTCGACGGCCTGACGCCCGGCGAGGCCGCCGCCGAGCGCGATCAGATGTACCGGCTGGCGAAGTACCTGCTCACCACCTACGCCAATTCGGGCAAGACCTTCATCCTGCAGAACTGGGAGGGGGACCACATCCTCCGCCAGGGCCTGCCCGCGGGGGCCGATCCCGATCCGGTGCGCGTCCAGGGGATGATCGACTGGTGGAACGCCCGCCAGGACGGCGTGCAGCAGGCGCGGCGGGAGATCGGCTCGCACAACGTCCGGGTGCTCCACGCCGCCGAGGTGAACTTCCTCGCCGCGGCCATGGCCGGCAAGGTGACGGCGACCAACAACGTCATCCCCTACACTCACTGCGACCTCTACTCCTACTCGAGCTGGGACATCGGCTTCACCCCCGGCCAGCTCACCCGGGCGCTCGACTACCTGAAGTCCAAGGCGCCCGACAGCGAGCTGTTCGGCCACTACGACCTCTACCTGGGCGAGTTCGGCATGGCGAAAGACCACGGCGCCCCCGAGGGCACGCGGTTCGAGCGCGTCCGGGAGCTGATGGAGGCGGCGCTCGGCTGGGGCGTGCGCTACGCCGTCTACTGGCAGGTCTACGACAACGAGGCGCTCCAGACCTACACCGGCCGGCCCGACAACGAGGATCTGCGGGGGTTCTGGCTGGTCCGCCCCGACGGCGAGAAGGCGCCGATGTGGGACACGCTCGCCGGCCAGCTTCCGGCCGCCCTCTACCGCCTCGCCCTCAGCAGCTCCACGAACCAGTACGTCTCGGTCGACAGCACGGGCAATCAGGCGGTGAGCGCCGGGCGCTGGATGGCCGGCGGCTTCTGGGAGACCTTCACGCTCAAGGACTGGAAAGGCGGCGCGCTCCAGGACGGCGACACGGTGACCCTGCAGGCCCACGGCGGCCTCTATCTGAGCATTCGGCCGGGCGCCGGCGGAGAGCTCTTCGCCAACGCCTCGACGGCCGGCCCCGCCGAACGTTTCATCCTGCACAGGATCGGCGGCTCCGGCGAGATCCTCCCCGGCGACGCCATCGCTCTCGAGACCCGCTCCGGACGCTACCTCGGCGCCGACCTTAAGAGCCACGGCGCCATCCGCGCCATCCGCTTCACCCCCGGGCCCGCGGAGACGTTCCGGTACGTGGCGCAGGGAGAGTGAGCCCGGTGACAAACGTCACCTCCAAGCGGTGACGTTCCGGGCTGGAGCGAGGGCCCCCTTTGCGACAGACTAGGCGCCGCCAAGGAGGAACCTTCGACATGACCCGACTCAGCAGATTTCTTCTCCCGGCGCTCGCCATGGCCGGGAGCTTCGCCGCCACGGCGCGGGCGCAGGACT
>DASWQX010000757.1:0-4315 GCA_036403495.1 Thermoanaerobaculia bacterium | reverse complement strand
GCACGCAGTTCGCGGGTCACCATCCGCGGAACGATCCCTCGCGCCGGCTGCTGGGAAAGCTCGGCTTCAAGTTTTCGTACGAGGAGATCTACCCGCCGACCGGCCTCCTGCAACCGTGGTACTCGCTCAACCGCGAGGACTTCGAGAGGCTCCGGCCGCAGACCTGTTGACAGCCCGATCTTCTTGGCGCACAATTGGTCTGTGAAACAAACCGGTTTTCACGGGAGGTCGCGATGGAGAGCCGAGAGCTGGAACGCATCCGTTTCACCACGCAGCACTTCAACGATCTGCAGGGTCTTCGGTATGGGGTGCCCCTGGGGTTGATCACGCTCGGCGGAGGCCTGATCCTGCTCGGCTGGGGTGGACCCCTGCTCCTCCGTGTCCTGGGATCGGCCGGAGCTCTCGCCTTGATCTTCGGCGGCCGGCGTTATTACGAGCACACCTTCGGCGCCGTCCAGCAGCCGCCGGTTCAGCCCGACACGGAGGTCTATCCGGTCTCGATCTACAGCCCGGCCGGTCCCATTCCGCGGCTGGCGCGGCACGAGCAGGTGACGCCCATCGCGCGGACGTTCCTGGTCACGGCGATCCTGGCGGCGACCGTCTTCGTGTATTTCCAGGTGCTCCCGCCCAATTTCGTGGTCCAGGGGGACGAAGCGCTGGGTCAGCACCCACGGATTCTGGCCGAAACCGAGATCCTTTACGCGCCGCCTTTCATGAGCCCATGGGCCTACCCGACCGGCGGCCCGATCCGGTCGCCCTCCATGCTGCGCGCCGTCTCAGCGCAGACCCTGTACCTCGTGTTCGGCTGCTTTTTCCTGAGCCTCTGGATCTGGCGCGGGCGCCACCCGTCGCAGGCTCACCTCGTTCCTCTGGCGGCCCTGCTGCTGAGCCTCGCCGCCCTCGGCACCTCCCTGGGCTACCTCGCCAGCCGTGACGGAGCGATCCCTCCATCCTCGACCGCCTCGTTCCGGCGCTGGTCTATCCCGGGATCGCCCTGCTCCTCTGCGGCGCCGTGACGATCCTGGCGGGCCTTTTCGATCACTGGCATCTCACCCAGGCGCTGCGCCCCGCAAACCGGTTGTCATAGGAGGTCGCAATGGAGAGCCGAGAGCTGGAACGCATCCGTTTCACCACGCAGCACTTCAACGATCTTCAGGGGCTTCGGTATGGAGTGCCGCTGGGGCTGATCACGCTCGGCCTGGGAAGTCCGACGCTTCTCCGGGCCGGTTCCTTCCTTGGCGCGCTCCTCCTGATCCTGGGAGCGAGGAGGTACTACAAAAATACCTTCGGCGCGGTCGAAAGACCGCAGATCGATCTCGACGCGGATCTCTATCCGTTTTCAGTCTTCAGCCCGGCCGGTCCCATCCCGCGGCTCGAAGGAACTCAACAAGTGCCACCGATGATGCGGCGTTTTCTGGTGACCCTGGCACTGGCCGTGGTGCTTTTTTCGGTAGCCCAGGCGATGCCGCCGCGCTTCAAGGTCGAAAGGGAGGGGGCGCTGGGCCATCCCCGGATTTCATCCCTTCCCTCGGGCTTTCGCGAGCGCCCCTGGATCGTCGGCAGGCAGCCTCAGCCCGCCGGAATTCTTCAGCCACCTTGGGTCGCGTGGGTCTACTCGCTGGCTCCGGCGAGGCCACCGTCGATGCTCAGGGCCGTCTTCGCGCAGGCGACGTATCTCCTCTTTGGCTCCTTTTTTCTCAGCGTATGGCTCTGGAGAGAACGTCGCGGGTCCCAGAGTTACCAACTGGTCCTGGCCATCCTGCTTTTGGGGTTTGCGGTGCTCGGCACCTACCTGGGTTTCCTCGCTCGAACCGATGGGCTGCTCCCGCCGCTCATCGACCGCCTGCTTCCAGCTCTGGTCTATCCCGATGTGGCCCTGCTCGTCTGCGGCTCCGCGATGGTCCTGGCGGGTCTTCTCGATCACTTGCATCTCATCCAGGCATTGCGCCCCGCGGTGCCGCGGATGGAGAATTGATTCATATGAGCGTCACCCCCTTCGAGCAGCTCGCGAACCTCGACCGGCGGGTCCACGATCCCGCCCGGCTCGCCATCCTGACGGCGCTCTCGGCTTGCGAACGGGCCGACTTCCTCTACCTGCAAAGGATCACCGGTCTCACCAAGGGGAACCTCTCCTCCCACCTTTCGAAGCTGGAGGAGGCCGGCTTGGTCGAGATCGAAAAGGGTTTCGTGGGCAAGAAGACGCAGACCCTCGTGCGCCTTAGCGGCGACGGCCGGCGGACGCTCGACAGCTACTGGCAGGAGATGGAGGACCTCCGCGCCAGCGCGGCCCGCTGGCAGACGCAGAAGCTCGTACCGGTGCTTTCCTGATAAGGAGTCGTCCATGACCTCTCATCGTCCGCGTCCCCGCGCCATCGCGGGGCACGCTCTATGTACGCTGTTCATGCTCGCCTTCCTGATCGCGCCGGCGGCACGCGCGGCGGACGCGAACGCCGACCTCGGCCGTTATGCGGATCAGTTGATCTCACGGGCCTATCCGGCCGGTGGACCCGGTGCCGCGGTGCTGATCGCAAAGGACGGCGAGGTCCTGCTCCGCAAGGGTTATGGCTTGGCCAACCTCGAGCTGGGCGTGCCGGTGCGCCCCGAAACGGTGTTCGAGATTGCCTCCGTGACCAAACAGTTTACAGCGGCCGCCATCCTCCTGCTCCAGGAGCGCGGCAGGCTGTCCATGAACGATGACATTACGAAATACCTGCCCGATTATCCGACCCACGGCCGGACGATTACCATCGATCAACTCCTCGCCCATACCTCGGGCATCCCCAACGTTACCTCTCTGCCGGAGTGGTGGCCGCGCCGGCGCGAGGATCTGACGCTCCAGGAGCTCATCGGCCTGTTCAAGGACAAACCCCTGGATTTCAACCCGGGCGAGAAGCAGTCCTACAGCAATTCGGGCTACATCCTTCTCGGTGCAATCATCGAAAAAGCCTCAGGGAAACGCTACGAGGAATTCGTCGAGCAGGAGATTCTGGCTCCCCTGGGAATGAAGCACTCCCGTCTCATGCGTCCTGACGAAGTGGTGCCGGAGCACGCGGCTGGCTATGACCAGGCCGAGGACGGCTACATGGTCGCCCAGTTCATCAGCAGGACGCAACCCTATGCGGCCGGCGGCCTCCTCTCCACGGTCGACGACCTGGCTCTCTGGGCCGACGCGCTGTCCAGCGGGAAGCTGCTGAAACAGGAATCGCTGGCGAGCATGGCTACGCCGGCGAAGCTCGCATCGGGCGAGCCCCTCCCCTACGCCTATGGCCAGGGACTGCTGGACGAGGCCGGAACCCGCATCATCGAGCACGGCGGCGGCATCCCTGGATTCAACGCCGAGCTCCTGCGCGTTCCGGACCAGCGCTTGGTAGTGATCATCCTTTCGAACAGTCTCGGTCACGATCCGGCGCCGGGCGCCCTGGCCTTTCGCATCACCATGAAAGCGCTGGGTAAGGCCGTCGAGGAGCGCAAGGCCGTGGACCTCGACCCGGCCACGCTCGATGAGTACACGGGAACCTACCTCTTCGACGCCACGACCTCGGGGACGATCTCCCGCGAAGGCAATCGGCTGTTCGCCCGCCGCGCAGGAAGCGACGAGCACGAAATCCTGGCGGCCTCCCGGGACGACTTTTTCTATCGTCCGGAGGAGTCGCACAGCCGCATCCGTTTCCGCCGGGACGCTCAGGGGAAAGTCACCGGAATGGAGTTCCTGCAGACGTTCGAGCCCGGCGCGGTCGGAATGAAAGTGAACGAACCGCTTCCCGCCGGTCCGCCTGAGATTCCAAAAACTCCGGCCGGCCGGGTCTTCGCGGCATGGCTCACGTCGTTCAACTCGGGCGACCCCGCGCAATTCCGCGCTTTCGACGCCACCTACCGGAGTGAGGCGCCGCCGCCGATCGAAGGGCGGCTGGCTTTTCGCGAAGGCACGGGTGGCTTCACCCTGCTGCGCGTCGAGACGAGCGAGCCCCTGTCCATCGTCGTGCTGCTCCAGGAGAAGAGCTCGGACCAGATCGCCAAGCTGGATCTGAAGGTGAGCTCCGACGAGATGCCGAAGATGGTCAGCTCGACCATCGAGCCCGCGCGCCGTCCCGCGGACCTGGCGATTCCGCGGCTCACGGAAGCTGGAGCCCTGGCGGCGCTCACGGCCAGCGCCGACGATCTCGCGAAAAAAGATCAGTTCTCCGGCGTCTTGCTCGTCGTGAGACATGGCAAGGTTCTGCTGCAGAAGGCCTGGGGGCAAGCGAACCGGGAAACCGGCGCTCCCGTCACGCTCGACACCCGGTTCCGCATCGGATCGATGAACAAGATGTTCACC
>DASWQX010000756.1:0-2756 GCA_036403495.1 Thermoanaerobaculia bacterium | reverse complement strand
AACGTCTCCTGCGGCCGGCCGTTCCCGGGCGTCGAGGTGCGGATCGCCGAGGAGGGCACTGCCGGTATCGGCGAGATCCTGGTCCGCGGCGCCGCCGTCTTCCCGGGATATTTCGATCAGCCGGAGGAGAGCGCGGAGATCCTGCGCGGCGGCTGGCTCCATACCGGCGACATCGGCCGGCTCGACGCGGACAGCCATCTCTATGTCCTGGGGCGGCGGCGGGCGATGCTCAAGCGCGGGGGCGCGCCGCTGGCGCCGCGCGAGGTGGAGGAGGCCGCCGCGGGGGTGACCGGCCTGCGGCTGGCCGCCGCGGTCGGGCTGCCGCCGGGGCCCGAGAGCGCCACCGAGGAGATCGCCGTGGCCGTCGAGGCCGATCCGGCGGCGGACCCGGAACGGCTCGCGGCGGACGTGGCGGCGGCGATCGAGAGAGCCCTCGGCTTCGCACCCGACCGTGTGGTCCTGCTGGCGCCGCGGACCCTGCCGCGCACCGCCAACGGCAAGATCCGCCATCCCGAGCTCCGCCGCGAGCTGATCGACGGCGATCTCGAGCGGCGCGGGGCCGTGCTGTTCAGCCGTCGCGGGTCGCCGCGTTAAGCCCCAGCAGGGAGCGCAGCAGTCCCAACCCGAGCTCGGCGGGACGTTGCAGGAGATAGCCCTCGAGCCAGCGAGCGGCGGCGGTGGCGAGAGCGCTCTCCTGGCCCTCTGGTCCGGATTCGGTTGGTACCGCGAGCGCCTCGCCGACCTCGGTCTGAATCGTGTTGCGATGCCAGCGCGCCACCAGCGGCCGCACCGGCGCGCCGGTGAGCCGCGCCAGCGCGAGGGGGCCGCGGGCCACTTCGAGCGTCCGGCCGAGGCAGGGGGCTCGCAGGCCGGGAGCCGGGGAGACGTCGAAGGCCACCACCACGAAGCCGCCGCCGGCCAGATGGGAGATGGCGCGCCGGAACGCCGCCGCCCGCTGCTGGCCGTTCCCCTCGGTCGACGCGATCTGCACCGGAGGCGACGGGGCGTAGAGGGTGCCCAGCCGCATCACCAGCACCGGCCCCGGGAGCCGCTCGACCGCCGCGCCCAGGGCCTGGATCGGCCCGACGTGAAACATCCCCAGGATCAGCGGCGGCCGGAGAGCGGCGAAGGCGCCGGCCGTGCGCACCAGCGGCCGGACCGGCGCCAGCCCTTCCTTCCGGATGCGTTCGGTCAATAACCGGTTGCGCGCTTCGAGCGCGCCGATGCTCCAGGCGGCGCGGGCCGCCGCGCGCGGTGCGAGGTGAGGAAAGAGGGACTGGACCTGATCTGGGCTCGGCCAGCGGCGGGAGAGCCGATTGCGCAGCCATCCGACCGCCGCCGCCCCCGCGAGCGCCGGCCCCAGGTGCTCCGCCGGCAGCGCCGCCAGCCGCTGCTCCAGCAGGTCGAAGGCGTGGCGGGCCCCGTTCACGACCGCCCGGCGGCGCGCAGGCAGGCGAGAAGGCTGCCGATGGTCAGCGGCGGCCCGGTCAGGAGGTCGGCGGGTCGCCCTCCGAACCGCGCCTCGCAGTCGAGGAGCAGCTCGACCAGCGCGATCGAGTCCAGGCCCAGCCCCCCCGCTCCGAGCGGCAGATCGTTCGCCAGCGCGCGGTTCCTCGCGAGAGGGGAGCGCGCGCGCAGGATCTCTCCCAGCGCTTCCTCGATGTCCGTTCCGGTCCGCATCGCGTCCGAGTCTATTCAAAACTCTAGGCAAAACGGGAACCTCGGCCCGCGGGGTATGCTCGCCCCGATGCAGCCGGCCGGCGAATCTCCGTCCCCCCGTGGCACGCTGGGTCAGGTGGCCGTGCTCTTCCTCAAGCTCGGCTTCCTCGCCTTCGGCGGGCCGGCGGCGCACATCGCGATCATGGAGGAGGAGGTGGTGCGCCGGCGGCGGTGGCTGACGCGCGAGGCGTTCCTCGACCTGCTCGGCGCCGCCAACCTGATCCCGGGGCCGAGCTCGACCGAGATGGCCATCTTCATCGGCCAGACCCAGGCGGGGTGGCCCGGGCTGATCGCGGGGGGCGTCTGCTTCATCCTGCCGGCGGCGCTGATCGTCGCCGTCATCGCCTGGGCCTACGTGCGGTTCGGCTCCCTGCCGGCGGTGGAGGGAGTGCTCTACGGGGTCAAGCCGGTCGTCATCGCCGTGGTGGCCCAGGCGCTCTGGAAGCTGTCGCGCCCGGCGGTCAAGAGCTGGACCCTGGCGCTGCTCGGCGCCGCCGCCGTCGCGGCCACTTTCCTGGGCGTCAACCAGATCGCCGTGCTGGCCGCCGCCGGCGCTCTCGCGGCCCTGGCCTGGGCGCTGTCCGGCGACCGGCGCAAGCCAGCGGCGAGCGCTGTCCTACCCACGGTGGCCGCCATGCCGTCCAAGGCCCTGGCGGCAGGGGCCGCCGCCGGCACGGCCGCGGCCGGCTTCGGCCTCTGGCCCCTCTTCTGGGTCTTCCTGAAGATCGGCGCCGTGCTCTTCGGCAGCGGCTACGTGCTGCTGGCCTTCCTCCGCGCCGACCTGGTCGACCGCCTCGGCTGGCTGACCGAGCGGCAATTGCTCGACGCCGTGGCCATCGGCCAGGTGACACCGGGGCCGGTGTTCACCACCGCCACCTTCATCGGCTACCTGCTGGGGCGCGGCCCCGGCGCGCTGGTCGCCACCGTGGCCATCTTCCTCCCCGGTTTCCTGCTGGTCGCCGTCAGCGGGCCGCTGATCCCCCGCCTGCGCCGCTCGTCCCTCGCCGGCGCGGCGCTCGACGGCATCGTCGTCGCCT
>DASWQX010000755.1:0-8217 GCA_036403495.1 Thermoanaerobaculia bacterium | reverse complement strand
CGATGCAGAACGCGCCGCGCGGGAGTCTCGACCTCCCCGACCTTGCGCTCTCCAACCTCGACGTCGAGGCGGCCACGGCGGCCTTCGACCTCGAGCTGAGCGTCTGGGAGGACGGCGACTCCCTGCAGGCCCTGTTCCGGTACAGCACCGACCTGTTCGACGCCACCACCGTCCAGCGCATCGCCGGCCACCTCGGGACTCTGCTGGCGGCGGTGGCGGCCGACGGCGATCGGCCCCTGCCGGCTCTGCCGCTGCTGGCGCCGGGCGAGCGCCATCAGCTCCTGGCCGAGTGGAACGATACCGCGTGGCAACGGGAGCCGGCCGGCGCCGTCGAACGCTTCGCGCTACAGGTGGCGGCGACCCCCGATGCGCTCGCCCTGGAAGCCGGGAACGAGCGGCTGAGCTACGCCGAGCTGGACCGCCGGGCCGGCCGCGTGGCCCACCGGCTGCGCCGCCTCGGCGTCGGGCCGGGCGTGGCGGTGGGCCTCTTCGCCGACCGCTCGGCGGAGATGGTGGCCGGCCTGCTGGGGATCTGGAAGGCCGGAGGGGCCTACCTCCCGCTCGATCCGGGCCTCCCGGCCGCGCGCGTGGCCTGGCTGCTGGAGGACTCTCAAGCGACGGTGGTGGCCGTCGGCGCCGGGCTCGCCCCCTCCCTGCCGCCTTACCAGGGGGCGATCCTGGCGCTCGACGACGCCGGTCCGCCGGAGGACGGCGACCCGGGAGAGGATCTGGCGCCGCAGCGGCCCGGGGACCCCGCCTACCTGATCTACACCTCGGGGACCACCGGGCAGCCCAAGGCGGTCCTGGTGGAGCACCGGCAGCTCGCGAGCACCCTGGCGGCGGTGCAGGGGGCCTTCCGCTTTGAGCCCGGCGACCGGATGCCATGCATCGCCTCGTTCGCCTTCGACATCTTTTTGTTCGAGCTGCTCGGGCCGCTGCTCGCCGGCGGCGCCTGCGTGCTCCTCCCCCTGCGCCCCACGCTCGACTTCGAGCGGCTCGTCGACGAGCTCGCCACGGCGACCCGGCTCCACGCCGTGCCGGCCGTGATGCGTCAGGTGCTGGAGCTGGCGCGGCGCCGGGGGCAGTCCGCGCCCCGTCTGCGGACGCTGTTCACCGGCGGCGACTCGGTCCCCGCGGACCTCCTCGCCGACCTGCGCGAGACCTTCCCGGGAACCGCGGTCTGGGTGCTCTACGGCCCCACCGAGGCGGCCATCGTCTGCACCGCGGGGAGGGTGCCCGCCGCGGGGCCGGTGCGCTCCCTCCTCGGGCGCCCCTTCGCCGGGGCCCGGATCGACCTCCGCGACGGCGGCGGCGAGCTGGTGCCGGTCGGCGTGCCGGGGGAGATCTGGATCGGCGGCGCCGGGGTGGCCCGGGGATACTGGCGCCGCGAGGAGCTGACGGCGGAGAAGTTCGTAAAGACGGACGACGGCCGCTTCTTCCGCAGCGGCGACCTGGCCCGGCGTCTGCCGGACGGGGCGCTGGAGTTCCTCGGGCGGTCGGACCAGCAGGTCAAGGTGCGCGGCTTCCGCATCGAGCTGGGCGAGGTGGAGGCGGCCCTGCTGCGCCGGCCCGAGGTGGAGGAGGCCGTGGCGGCGGCCCTGGAGGTGACGCCCGGAGCCGGACGCCAGCTCGTGGCCTACGTCGTGGCGCGCGCGGACGACGCGGCGCTCCGCGCGGCGGAAGCGGAGCGGGTCGAGGAGTGGCAGGCCCTCTACGACGAGACTCACGAGGGCGGTCCGTCCGCCGACGCCGCTGCCGCCGCCGATCCCTCCTTCGACACCCAGGGGTGGAACAGCAGCTACACCGGCCGGCCGATCCCCGCCGCGGAGATGCGGGAGTGGGTCGAGCGGACGGTCGGGCGGATCCTCGCCCTGCGCCCCCGCCGCGTCCTCGAGATCGGTTGCGGCACCGGCCTGCTCCTCTTCCGCGTCGCCCCCCATTGCGAGCTCTACCGCGCCACCGACTTCTCGCGGGGTGTCCTGGACGGCGTCCGGCGGCGGATGGACGCGATGGCGCTCGACCTGCCGCAGGTGGAGCTGTCGCAGGCTGCGGCGGACGACTGGCGCGGCGTTCCGGAGCAGGGCTTCGACCTGGTGATCCTCAACTCGGTGGTCCAGTACTTCCCGGACGTCCACTACCTGCTGCGCGTGCTGGAAGGGGCCGTTCGCGCGGTGCGGCCGGGAGGCAGCGTCTTCGTCGGCGACGTGCGGAACCTGGAGCTGCTCGAGGAGCTCCACACCTCGATCGAGCTGTTCCGGGAGCCCGCGGCCGAGGGGGACCCCGAGCTGCGGACGAGGGTGCGCCGGCGGCTGGCGGGCGAGAAGGAGCTGCTGCTCGCGCCGGCCTTCTTCGCGGCGCTCGCCCGCGACCTGCCGGCCGTCCGCGGCGCCGAGATCCTGCCCAAGGAGGGGCTCTACGCCAACGAGCTGAACCGCTTCCGCTACGACGCCATCCTGCGGATCGAGGCCCCCGGGGGGGCGAGGACCGGACCGGCGGACGGCGCGGAGACGGAGCCGCTGCCCTGGAGCGCCTACGCCAACAACCCGATGCAGGGGAGGATCTCGGCCGACCTGGCGCCGAAGCTGCGGCGCGCCCTCCAGGCCGAGCTGCCGGACTACATGGTGCCGGCCTACTTCACCTTCCTCGACTCCCTGCCGCTGACCCGCAACGGCAAGGTCGACCGGGAGGCGCTCCCGGCGCCCGAACCGCAGAGCGCCGGCGCGGAGGGGGGCGAGCCGCCGCGCACGCCGACCGAGCAGGCCCTGGCCGCGCTCTGGCAGGAGATCCTGGGTGCCGGCCCGGTCGGCCGGGAGGCCGATTTCTTCGCGCTCGGCGGCCATTCGCTGCTCGCTACCCAGCTCGTCTCGCGGGTGCGCGACGCCCTCGGGGTCGAGATGCCGCTGCGCGCGCTCTTCGAAACCCCGACGGTCGCCGGCCTGGCGACGTGGATCGAGAGTCACTCCGCCTCCGCCGGTACGGCCGCCGGCCGCTCCCCGGTGCCCGACCCCGCGGCCGTGCCGCCGCTCGTGCCCCGGCCGGCGGGGGAGCCGGCGCCCCTCTCCTTCGGCCAGGAGCGCCTCTGGTTCCTCGACCGCATGGAGCCGGGCAACGTCGCCTTCAACATGGGCTCCTCCCTGCGTCTGCGCGGGCGGCTCGCCCCCTGGGCTCTGGAGCGGGCGGTCGGCGAGATCGTGCGCCGGCACGAGGCGCTGCGCGCGACGTTCGGCGAGGTGGACGGCCGGCCGGTGCAGCGGACGCTTCCCGCCGTGGCCGCCGCGCTGCCGGTGGTCGACCTCGCGAGCCTGCCGGAGGCGGAGCGCGAAGCCGAAGCCGAGCGCGTGGCCCGCGCCTCCCTGGGGACTCCGTTCGACTTGGCGACCGGACCGCTGGTGCGCACCTCGCTGCTGCGCCTCGCCCCGGACCTCCACCTCTTTCTGCTCGACGTCCACCACATCGTGTCGGACGGCTGGTCGGCCGGGGTGATGAACCGCGAGCTGATTGCCCTCTACGGCGCCGCTCTGGAGGGGCGGCCGTCGCCGCTGCCGCCGCTGGCGGTCCAGTACGGCGACTTCGCCCGCTGGCAGCGCGAGTGGCTGACCGGCGACGCCCTGGAGGCGCAGCTCGCCTACTGGCGCGGCAAGCTGGGCGCCGGCGGCGCGGGAGGAAGCCTGGCGCCGCTCGACCTGCCGACCGACCGGCCGCGCCCGGCCCTCCAGACCTTCCGCGGCGGTAGCCTCGACCTCGAAGTCCCGGAGGCGACCGTGCGCGCCCTGCGGCGCCTGTCGCGCCAGGGGGGCGCCAGCCTGTTCATGACCCTGCTGGCGGCCTTCAAGCTCCTGCTCTCCCGCCTTGCCGGGCAGGAGGACGTGGTGGTGGGCTCGCCGATCGCCGGCCGCCGCCACCCGGAAGCCGAGCGGCTGATCGGCTTCTTCCTCAACACGCTGGCCCTGCGCACCGACCTCTCCGGCAATCCGACCTTCCGCGAGCTGGTCGGCCGCGTCCGCGAGACGACGCTGGGCGCTTTCGAGCATCAGGACATCCCGTTCGAGGCGCTGCTGGCCGAGCTCAAGCCGGAGCGCGACCTGTCGCGCACCCCGCTGTTCCAGGTCTTCTTCAACATGCTCAACTTCCCCGGCGAGGGGGAGCGGCTGGCCGACCTGGAGATCGAGCTGGGCCCCGCTCCGGCGCCGGAATCGAAGTTCGACCTCACCCTCTATGTCGGCGAGGCGGAGGGGGGCCTTAACGGCCGCCTGGTCTACAACGCCGACCTGTTCGACGCGCCGCGGATGGAGGAGCTGCTGCGGCAGTACCGCCAGGTGCTCGCGCGGGTCGCCGCGGAGCCGGACGGCCGGATCGGGGACCTCTCCCTGGTCACCCCCGAGGCCGCCGCCGTCCTCCCCGATCCCGCCCGGCCGCTGGGCGCCGGGTGGCGGGGCGCCGTTCACGAGCTCTTCCTGGCCGCCGCCCGCCGGCACCCGGAGCGCGCGGCCGCCGTCGATCCCGAGGGGAGCTGGACCTATGGCGAGCTGGTGGAGGCCGTCGGCCGCCTCGCTGCCCACCTGCGGGAGGCCGGGCTGGCGCCGGGGGACCGGGTGGCGGTCTGGGCCCACCGCAGCGCCCCCGTCGCCTGGGCCACCCTGGGCACCCTCGCCGCCGGCGGCGCCTTCGTGATGCTCGACCCCGCCTATCCGGCGGCCCGCCTGGTGGACATCCTGCGCCTCGCCGAGCCCCGCGCCTGGCTGGCGCTGGCCGCCGCCGGGCCGGTGCCGCCGGAGGTGGAGGAGCTGCTCGCCGGCTGGGCGGCGGAGGGGCGCCTGCTCGCCCGCGCCGTGCTGCCGGGGGGCGGTCCGGAGGGGGCGCGGGAGCTGCTCGCGGCGCTCCCCGCCGGCCCCTCAGATCCCGTCCCGACCGGTCCCGACGACCTCGCCTTCGTGGCGTTCACCTCCGGCTCGACCGGCGCGCCGAAGGGGATCCTCGGCCGCCACGGCCCGCTGTCGCACTTCCTCCCCTGGCAGCAGGAGCGCTTCGGCTTGACGGCGGCGGACCGCTACAGCCTGCTCTCCGGGCTGGCCCACGATCCTCTGCAGCGCGACCTGTTCACCGCCCTCTGCACCGGCGCCACGCTCTGCGCTCCCGATCCGGAGGAGGTCTTCATCCCCGGCCGGCTGGCGGCCTGGGCGGCGCGGCAGGGGATCACCGTCGCCCACCTGACCCCGGCGCTGGGCCAGGTGCTCACAGAGCCGCCGGGCGACGGCTCCGCGCCCGCCCCCATCCCCTCGCTGCGCTACGTCCTGCTGGTGGGCGACGTGCTCACCCGGCTCGACGTCGACCGCCTCCGCCGGCTGGCGCCGGGGGTGACCTGCGTCAACCTCTACGGCAGCACCGAGACCCAGCGCGCCGTCGGCTACCACGTCGTCGCGGCCGAACCGGGAGCGGAGGCGGCTGCCGTCACGGCCGGGCAGCGGGCGCGGCAGGTGCTGCCGCTCGGCCGCGGCATGGAGGACGTGCAGATCCTGGTGGTCACGCCCGCCGAGCGGCTGGCCGGGATCGGCGAGGTCGGCGAGATCTGGATGCGCAGCCCGCACCTCGCCCGCGGCTATCTGGGCGACGAGGCGCTGACCCGCGAGCGCTTCCGCTCCAACCCCTTCGCCGGCTTCCCGGGGAATCCCGGGGACCGCGTCTACCGCACCGGCGATCTCGGGCGCTACCTGCCCGACGGCGAGGCGGTGTTCGCCGGGCGGGTGGACCAGCAGGTCAAGATCCGCGGTTTCCGCATCGAACCGGGGGAGATCCAGGCGGTGATTGGTCGGCTGGAGGGGGTGCGCGAGTCGGTGGTGGTGGTGCGCGAGGAGCGGGGGGAGCGTTACCTGGCGGCCTACGTGGTTCCCGAGCCTGGCGCGGAGCCCGGGCTGGCCGGCCGGCTGCGGCCGTTCCTCGCCACGCGCCTCCCCGACTACATGGTGCCGGCCGCCTTCGTCGAGCTGCCGGCGATCCCGCTCACCCCCAACGGCAAGATCGACCGCCGGGCGCTGCCGGTGCCGCAGCGGCAGGGCGTGGAGCCGGCGGCGCCGCGCGGTCCGGTGGAGGAGCGGCTCGCCGGGATCTGGGCCGACCTTCTGCGCCTCGATTACGTCGGCGCCCGCGACAACTTCTTCGAACTGGGCGGGCACTCGCTGCTGGCCACCCAGCTCGTCTCGCGGGTGCGCGGCGCCTTCGCCGTGGAGCTCCCCCTGCGCGCGATCTTCGAGTCGCCCACGGTGGCCGGCCTGGCCGCCTGGATCGAGGCCGCCCGGCGCGACTCCGGCGCTCCGCCGATCAACCCGGTGCCCCACGACGGCCCGCTGCCGCTCTCCTTCGCCCAGGAGCGACTCTGGTTCCTGCACCTGCTGGCGCCGGCGAGCCCGGTGTACAACATGACGGCCCCGGTGCGGCTCACCGGCCGCCTCGACGTCGCCGCCCTCGCCGCCGCGCTCTCCGAGATCCGCCGCCGCCACGAGTCGCTGCGCACCACCTTCCGCGCCACCCCCACCGGCCCCGTGCAGGAGATCCTCCCCGCCGCGCCCCTGCCGCAGCCGCTGGCCGACCTCTCCGCCCTGCCGGCGGCGGCCCGCGACGGCGAGGCGCGGCGGATCGCGGAAGAGGAGGGCGCCCGGCCGTTCGACATCGAGCACGGGCCCCTGCTGCGCGCCCTCCTGCTCCGCCTCGGGCCCGAGGATCACGTGGCGCTCTGGAGCACCCACCACATCACCGCCGACGGCTGGTCGCTCTCCTCGGTGTTCGTCCCCGAGCTGAGCCGGCTCTACGCGGCGTTCGTGGCGGGCGATTTCGTGGCAGGCGATTTCGTGGCAGGACAGGCGTCCCCTCTCCCCGAGCTGCCCGTGCAGTACGCCGACTATGCCGTCTGGCAGCGCGAGCAGTTGCGCGGCGAAGTGCTGGAGGAGCAGCTCGGCTACTGGCGGCGGCAGCTCGCCGGCCTGGCGCCGCTGGAGCTGCCGGCCGACCGCCCGCGCCCGCCGGCCCCCTCCGGCCGCGGCGGCAGCCGCCTCTGGGAGCTGCCGGCCGATCCCACCGGGCTCTTGAGCCGGCGGGCGCGCGAGGGAGACGCGACCCTCTTCATGGCCCTCTTCGCCGCCTTCGCCGCCCTGCTCCACCGCGAGACCGGCGCCGTCGCGCTGCCGGTGGGGTTGCCGGTCGCCGGCCGCTCGCGGGCCGAGATCGAGCGCCTGATCGGCTTCTTCGTCAACACCCTGGTCCTGCGCGGCGATCTCGCCGGCGACCCCGCGTTCCCGGAGCTCCTCGCCCGCGTCCGCGAGACGGTGCTGGGCGCCCTCTCGCACCAGGACATCCCCTTCGAGCGCCTGGTGGACGAGCTCGGCCTGCCGCGCAACCCGTACCGGCCGCCGCTGCTGCGGGTGACCTTCCAGCTCCAGACCGCGGCGGCGGACGGCTACCTCGAGCTGCCGGGGCTCACCCTGGCGCCCTTCGACAGCGCCCTCGGCGCCGCCAAGTTCGACCTCGTGGTCAGCCTCTATGAGACGCCGGAGGGGCTCGTCGGGGCCTTCCACTACGACGCCGACCTCTTCGACGCCCCCACGATCGCTCGCCTGGCCGGCCACTTCACGACCCTGCTGGCGGCCTGGACCGGCGAGCCGGACCGCCGCCTCGCCGGCCTCCCCCTGCTCTCCGCCGCCGAGCGCCACCAGCTCCTGGCCGAATGGAACCCCGGTCCGGAGGAAGCGTTCGAGGAGCGGATCTGCCTGCACCGTCGCTTCGAGGCCCAGGTGGACCGGGCGCCCGAGGCTCCGGCCCTGTCCGTGGGCGGCGAAAGGCTCACCTACGGCGAGCTCGACTGCCGGGCCAATCGTCTCGCCCGGCACCTCCGGGCGGCGGGCGTGCGGCCGGGCGATCTGGTGGCTCTGCTGCTGGAGCGCTCGGCGGAGATGGTGGTCGCCCTCCTGGCCGTGCTCAAGGCGGGCGCCGCCTATGTGCCGCTCGATCCGGCCTATCCGGAGGAGCGCCTCGCCTTCAGCCTGGCGGATAGTGGGGCGACGCTGCTGGTGACTCAGGGGGAGGAGGGGGAGCGTTTGTGGCCTGCGACCTCATCCCCGTCCCTTCTCCTAAAGGAGAGGGAGGGCCCAACGGGGACCGCATCGCAGTCGCCCCCCTTCTCCTTTAGGAGAAGGGTCGGGGATGAGGTCGCAGGCCACAAACGCTCCC
>DASWQX010000754.1:0-3885 GCA_036403495.1 Thermoanaerobaculia bacterium | reverse complement strand
CATGGGTCTCGCCTCCTTGGGAGAGGATGAAAAAAGCGACGGTTGGCTCTCCCGGTTCGAAGCTACCATGAGCGGTGCTATGATTCGGAGCCTCAAGCCAGCCTGCTAAACATGGTCGACTATTCGAATATCCCCCGCGACTCGCGGCGCGTGCCTCTGGAAACGCGCGTTCAGTTCAAGTTCGATCGTTTCGACGGCTTCATCAGCGAGTACTCGGCGAACATCTCCCCCGGCGGCCTGTTCCTGCGCACGCGGGTGCCCCAGCCCCCCGGCACGGTGCTCGACTTCGAGTTCCGCCTGGGCGACGGCTTCGAGCTGATCCGCGGGCGGGGCGAGGTGGTCTGGAACCGGCTGGAGGACGAGGGCGCGGCGCGGCCGGCCGGCATGGGGCTCCGCTTCATCAGCCTGGCCGAGGGGAGCAAGGAGCTGATCTATCGCATCGTGGACCAGCACATCCTGCACGGCGGCACGCCGTTCGACGTCACCCAGCGCCCTCCGGACCCCGTGCCGCCGCCGCCGACGCCCATAGCCGTGCCCGTAGCCGTGGCGGTGCCGCCGCTCCCGCCGCCGCCGCCGTCCCCTCCGTTCTCGACGGGCACCGCGACCCTCGCCGCGCCGACCGACCCGGGCGCCAATCCCTGGCCCCGACCGGCGCCGCCGCCGGCCGCGCGGGAGGCGTTCGACCTGGCGCCGCCGCTCTCGACGCCCGACTCCTCGTCCTGGCTGCCCGCTCTCGACGACGGTGGCCTCGGCGGCACCCAGCGGTCCGCCCTCCTGGAGCCGGAGGCGGCCGCGCCGCCCGAGGCGCCGGCGATGTTCGGCGCCACCTTCGGCCACGCGGCGGTGCGTCCCCCCCGGCGCAAGCTCCCCTGGATCCTGCTGGCGGCCGGCGTGCTGGTGGCGGCGGCGCTCTTCCTGCTGCGCGACTCGCTGATGGGTTGGATGGGGCTCGGGGGCGACGAGGTCGTCGCCCAGGCCGCGCCGGCGCCGCGCCACCCCAAGGGACCGCGGCGGGCCCGCCCCGGCGTGCCCGTAGCGGCTCCGGCGAGCGCCATTTCTACGTCTCCGGCATCCGGTACGACTGACCTCGCGGCGAGCCCTCCGGCGACCTCTCCGCCGCCGGTCGCGGCTCCCACCGCAGCCGCCGCTCCGGCACCCGCGCCTCCTCCGGCGCCGTCCCCGGCTCAAAAATCAGTCCCAACCCCGGCGCCGGTTCCAGCTCCCGGCAAGGCTCCGGCCCAGGCTGCGCCGTTCCCGGCCGTTCCGGAGGACGCCGGCACGCCGCTCACGGCGGTCGAGAAGATCACCTTCGAGGCGGCGGGCGGCGGGACCGACGTGATCATCTGGGGCAACGGCGCGATCCCGGCGTCCGTATACACCCAGAGCCGGATCGACGGCAATCCGCCGCGCGAGCTGTTCCGGCTCTCCGGGATCCGCCAGCCGTTCGCCAAGGCGCGCATCGTCGTCGGCACCCAGGAGGTGCTGCAGATCCGCACCGGCATCCACCCGGGAGCGCACGGCAACGAGCTCCACGTGGTGCTCGACCTGGCGCATCCCAATGTCGCCGTCACCCAGGTCGAGGCGGGGCCGCAGCGGCTGCGGATCCACCTGCAACGGAAGTAATTCGCGGAAGCAGTCCGCGCCGGAAAGAAGCACGCCGTTGAAGTCGCTCAGGAATCGCTGATGGCGAACGTGGACCGCGTCAAACGCCAGCTCCTGCGCGATCTCGTGCAGCAGAACGTCGACCTGGCCGAGGGCCGCCTGCCGCGCGGCCTGCGCAGACGCCGCTGGACCCTGGCGGGGCGCCTCCTGGTCTCGGCCCTCCTGGCGGTCGCCCTGCTCGGCTCGTCGCGCCTGATCTCGTCGCGTCTGACTCCCCTCCTGCCGGTGCCGCGGGCGGCCGTCGCCTCGGTGCGCCCCGCCGCTCCGGGCCCGGCCGTCAAGGCAGGGACGGCGCCGCTCCTCACCGCTCCGCAGGCCGTCGACGCCGCCGTCTTTCCGCTCGCCGTCCACAAGGTCGTCATCGACGCCGGCCACGGCGGCGCCAGCACCGGCACCCGCACCCCGCAGGGGATGCTGGAGAAGGAGCTGACGCTCGACATCGCCGACCGGCTGCGGCGGCTGCTGGCGGCGCAGTCCTTCCAGGTCGTGATGACCCGCGACGCCGACCGCGACGTCTCGCTGCGCCAGCGCGGCGCCCTCGCCAACCGGGCCGGCGCCGACATCTTCGTCTCGATCCACCTCAACTGGATCGAGAACCGGCGCTCGCGCGGGGTGGAGACCTACTACATGGGGCCGACCGACGACCCCTACCTGACGCGCCTCGCCGCCGCCGAAAATCGCGAATCGGGCTACTCCCTGACCGACATGCGGCGCCTGCTCGACCGCATCTACGAGGGGGTGCGCCAGGACAAGTCGCGCAAGCTGGCCGAGACGGTGCAGAGCGCCCTCTATCAATCCCTATCAAAAAACCAGGCCCTCTCAAAAAACCAGGCCCTCGCAAAAAATCAGTCCCTCGCAAAAAATCAGTCGCTCGGCAAGACCAGCCCCGAGGTCCAGGACCGGGGGGTCAAGACCGCCCCGTTCATCGTGCTGCTCACGACCGACATGCCCGCCATCCTCGCCGAGGTCGCCTCGATGTCCAACGAGGAGGAGGCCCGGCTGCTGACCAAACCGCTCTACCGGCAGTACATCGCCGAGGCCCTCGCCAAGGGGATCCGCGCCTACGCAGGCAGCGTCGAGGAATCCCCGGAGGCGACCCCGGCGGCAAGAAAGGAATCGCGATGAGTGAGAAGAAAGAGACCCTCCACGTGGGGATCGACCTGGGCACGTCGAGGAGCTCGATCTCGGCGTCCAACGGCCAGCGCCACGTGGTCGAGAGCTACGTGGGCTGGCCGCTCGACATGGTGGCCAAGCGGGTGTTGAAGAAATCGGTGCTGATCGGCCGCGACGCCCTGGAGAACCGCTCCATGCTCGACCTCCACCGGCCGCTCGAGGAGGGGCTGATCAAGGACGGCTCCGAGAAGGACGAGGCGGCGGTGCGCGAGCTGCTGCGCCACCTGCTGTCGCTGGTGGGCGTCGACCCCGACGCGCGCAACGGCGTGCGGGTGCGCGCCGTGGTGGGCGTGCCGGCCGAGGCGCTGCGGGTTAACAAGCAGCAGGTGCGCAAGGCGCTCCAGAACGCCGTCGACAGCCTGCTCATCGTCTCCGAGCCGTTCGCCGTGGCCTACGGCATCGAGGCGCTGCTGCACACCATGATCATCGACAGCGGCGCCGGCACCACCGACTTCTGCGTCATGAACGGCCGCCTGCCCACCGAGGAGGACCAGCGCACCCTGCCGCAGGCGGGCGACTTCGTCGACGAGACCCTGATGCGGCTGATCCGTGGCCGCTACCCGGAGGCGAAGTTCTCCATCCACATGGTCCGCGAATGGAAGGAGGCGGGGAGCTTCGTCGGCGCGCCGAAGAGCCCGGTGGTGGTCACCGCGCCGGTCAACGGCAAGCCGACCCAGCTCGACATCACCCAGGACATGCGCCAGGCGTGCGAGAGCATCCTGCCGCCGATGGTCGAGTCGATGCTCGACCTGCTCTCCCGGGTGCAGCCCGAGTACCAGGAGAAGGTCCGCAACAACATCGTCGTCTCCGGCGGCACCGGGCTGATCCGCGGCCTCGGACCCCGCCTGGAGGCCGAGCTGCAGGTCGTCGGCGGCGGCAAGGTGCGGGTGGTCAAGGACCCCATCTTCGTCGGCTCGGACGGCGGCCTCGCGATCGCGACGGACGCTCCGGACTCGGACTGGGAGAAGCTGACGGCCTAGGGCGGGGGAGGGGGAACGGACGAACACGGACTCGCACGGACGAACACGGACAAGCTCAGCGAGAGCCTCG
>DASWQX010000753.1:0-5531 GCA_036403495.1 Thermoanaerobaculia bacterium | reverse complement strand
GGCCTCTACGATCCGAAGACCTCGACGTTCCGGCTCAAGAATTCTACCCCTGGCGGCGGCGCGGACGTGATCCTGACGGTCGATTCCCCCTCCCGCTTGGCGCTGCCGATCGCAGGCGACTGGAATGGCGACGGCAAAGATTCGGTGGGACTCTACGATCCGGCCACCGGCACGTTCTATCTGAAGAATTCGCTCGCCGGCCCGGGCTTCGACATCGTCTTTCCGTTCGGACCGACGAATCCGAGCATGGTTCCCCTCGCCGGCGACTGGAACGGTGACGGCAGGGACGGAGTCGGCCTCTACGATCCGGTCCACTCGGAGTTCATCCTGACCAATTCCCTCGGCGGCAGCGTCCAGCCCGGCCTGCTGTTCCAGTTCGGTCCCGCCGGAAAGGGCCTGCTGCCGGTGGTTGGCGACTGGAACGGCGACGGCAAGGACGACATCGGAGTCTACGATCCGGCCCAGGCGATCTTCCGGCTGCGCAACTCGCTGTCGGCGGGCAGCCCCGACGCGCAGTTCCGCTTCGGACCTCGGCGTCAGGGATGGAAACCGATGGCAGGGTCCTGGTGAGGAGATCCCTATGAAACGAACGATCGTCCTGGCTCTCGCCCTCTGTCTGCTGCCCGGTCTCGCCCGGAGCGAGGAGCCCCGGACCTACGACCTCATCCTGCGCGGCGGCACGATCTACGACGGCTCGGGCGCCAAGCCTTTCGTTGGCGACGTGGCGGTGCAGGGCGATCGGATCGTCTCGGTCGGCGCCGCCGGTTCGCTCGGTAAGGCCAGGGCGAAAAGGGAGATTGACGCCCGCGGCCTCGCCGTCTCCCCCGGGTTCGTCAACATGCTGAGCTGGGCGACCGAGTCGCTGCTGGTGGACGGCCGCGCCCAGAGCGACATCCGCCAGGGGGTCACCCTGGAGGTCATGGGCGAGGGCGGGTCCATGGGTCCGCTCAACGACGCCATGAAGAAGGAGACGGTCGAGCAGGAGGGGGACGTCAAGTACCCCGTCACCTGGACCACGCTCGGCGAGTACCTCGACCAACTCGTGGCGCGCGGCATCGCCCCCAACGTCGCCTCGTTCGTCGGTGCGACGACCCTCCGCGTTCACGAGGTGGGCTACGCCAACCGCCCCCCCAGCCCTGAGGAGCTGGCGCGCATGCGCAAGCTGACCGATCAGGCCATGGAGGAGGGCGCGCTCGGCGTCGGCTCGTCTCTGATCTATGCCCCCGCCTTCTACGCCGGCACGGACGAGCTGGTGGCGATCTGCGAGGAGGCCGCGAAGTATGGCGGGATGTACATCTCCCACATGCGCAGCGAGGGAAACCGCCTGCTGGAGGCGATCGACGAGCTGATCGACATCTCTCGCCGGGCCAAGCTCCCCGCCGAGATCTACCACTTCAAGGCCGCCGGGCAGCCGAACTGGGGAAAGCTCGATGCCGCGATCCGGAAGGTCGAGGCCGCCCGCGCGTCCGGCCTCAGGATCACGGCCGACATGTACACCTACACCGCGGGCGCCACCGGCCTCGACGCCTCCATGCCGCCCTGGGTCCAGGAAGGAGGCCTGGAGGCCTGGATCGGCCGGATGAAGGACCCCGCCACCCGCGATAAGGTCAGGAAGGAGATGGACACGCCCACCGACGCCTGGGAGAACCTCTTCCTCGCCGCCGGGCCGGACAAGACGCTCCTCGTCGCGTTCAAGAACGACAAGCTCAAGCCGCTGACCGGCAAGACTCTGGCCGAGGTCGCCAAGCTGCGCGGCAAGTCGCCCGAAGAGACGGCGATGGACCTGGTGATCGAGGACGACAGCCGGGTCGGCACGGTCTATTTTTTGATGTCCGAGGACAACGTCAAGAAGGAGATAGCCCTCCCCTGGGTGAGCTTCGGCTCGGACGCCGAGGCGCCGGCGACGGAGGGGATCTTCCTGAAGTCGAACCCGCACCCGCGCACCTACGGCAATGTCGCCAAGCTACTGGGCCACTACGTTCGCGACGAGAAGGTGATCCCGCTCGAGGAGGCGATCCGCAAGCTCACCTCTCTGCCGGCCGCGAACCTCAAGATCCGCGACCGCGGACAGCTCAAACCGGGCTACTTCGCCGACCTCGTCCTCTTCGATCCCACGAAGATCCAGGACCACGCCACCTACGACAAACCGCACCAGTACGCCACCGGAGTGCGCCACGTCTTCGTCAACGGCATCCAGGTCCTCAAGGACGGCGAGCCCACGGGCGCGGCGGCGGGACGCGTAGTGCGCGGGCCGGGGTGGAGGGGGTGGGCCGGTTCCTCACGGTAGGTCCGGGGCGTTCGCCATCTCCCCGAGCACGAGGAACTGCCCGGTCAACGCCGCGTAGCCGGTCGCGTCCGTGGCGACGCGGCGCACGGGGAATCCCCTGCAGGTCATGATCACTTCGCGGGAACCGTTCTCTCCCGGAAGATTGAGGACGGTGTCGCTTCCCCGCGTCTTCTCCTTGATCGTGTAGCTGCCCAGGAACACCGGCTGCCCCTTCCAGTAGAAAAGATTGCCGCCCGCTCCCGTGAAGTACCACTGCTCCGAACGCTCTCCGACGTCCACGCCCTTGAGGTTGAGGCCCGAGCTCTGCGCCTTGAGCTGAGCGAAAAGAGGAGATTCGCTCGGCGTCCAGTTTCCGTCGTCGTCCACCTGATAGGTCGCCTTCTTGAGACGATCCCAGGCCAGGACGTGCCCTTGCGCGTCCCGTTCAAGCCGCACCGAGTAACAGGGGGACTCGCCCGGACCGTTGACCTGGATCACCGGGAGATCGCTCTCGGTCTTCGCCGGCGCGTTGAACGCCGTTCCCAGGAACTTGCCCGAGCGATCGAGCCTCCACACGGCGCTGTCCGCGCAGGTCGGCTGCGCATAGATCGACTCCCGCGTCAGGATCAGTCCCGCGAAGCCGCCGGCTCCCTCCACCTTGCGCTTGAGCTTGACGGTGCTCATCTGGCCTTCCGGGGCGAACCGGTAGAGGTCCAGGCTCGCCTGCGAGACCACCCATACGGAGTCGTCGACCGGATCGACGGCGATCGCGCCGGTGTCTCCCTGGGAAGGAAGAAAGTGCATCTGCACGTCCAGCCGCTCGCCGCCGCGGCTCAACTGGAGAACTCGACCGCTGTTGAACAGCACCCAGATGGACTTGCGGTTCAAAGCGACGTCGACGGGCCGCTCTCCGCTCGGGACTCCCGCCTTGTCGAAACGGACGGCCCGGGCTCCCTCGTGGCAGAGCAGATTGACGCTCCGCGTCTCCAGGGCTTTCGAGGTCGGTGAATTGGCCTTGGCCACGGAGGCCGGGCCAGCCGCGGGTGGCGCGGACGCGCAGGATGCCAGCGAGAGCGCAAGGCTCATCGAGACGAGCGGGGATCGCAGGAAGCGCTGAAGCACGAGATTTCTCCCCTCCGCTACGCGCGGAAGCAAATCGAACGTTCTGAAAAAGGCTATCACCTGCGGTCCGGATTCGCCCCTTCTTGACGAGATCACCTCCGGGCGATACTTTTCTCCCCGCTCCGTGCCTTGACGCCCGCCAGAATGGCCCGTTACTCTGGTCCAGGAAGGAGATCTACGGCATGGCCACCGCCACGATCGACACGCGCCGCTGGACGCGGGAGGAGTATGAACGGCTCGTCGAGCAGGGCTTCTTCCATCCCGAAGAGAGGCTGGAGCTGGTCGATGGGATCATCTACGAGATGACTCCCCAGAGCAGCTTCCATTCGACGGGCATCCGGTTCGCCGAGTCGGCTCTACGGCCCATTTTTGCGGCGGGGTTCGACATTCGAACCCAGATGCCGCTCGCCCTCGGATTCGACTCCGAGCCCGAGCCCGATATCGCTGTGGTCACGGGTGCCGCGAGAGATTACCTCAACGCGCATCCCACCTCCGCCATTCTCATCGTCGAGATCGCGGATAGCTCTCTTCTTCACGACCGGAAGCGCAAGTCCCGCCTCTACGCCCGCGCCGAGATCCCGGAATACTGGATCATGAACGTGATGGACTGGTGCCTGGAGGTATATAGAAACCCGAAAGACGGAGTCTATCGATCGCACATCGTTCTGCGAGCCGATGACACGATCTCGCCGGTCCTTCGGCCTGACGCAACGATTCTCATCGCGGATCTCCTGCCTCTTCCCGGCAAGTGACCTCCCCAGATCGCCCGGCCGGCCGGTTCCGTCCGCCCTGGCGCCCCCGCAGGCTGTAGACTCCGCGACCATGGCGACGAAGCAGAGCTCCATCCGTCGATTCCTCTCGGCTCTGGGTCCCGGCGTGATCACCGGCGCCGCGGACGACGATCCTTCGGGCATCGCGACGTTCTCGATCGCCGGCGCTCGGTTCGGCACGGCGTTCCTGTGGACGGCCTTGCTGACCTGGCCGCTGATGGCGGCCGTGCAGATGATGTGTGCCCGCATCGGCATGGTCACCGGCTGCGGCCTGGCCAGGAACCTGCTGCGGCGCTTCCCGCGCCCGGTCCTGATCCTGGTCTCGATCGCCCTGCTCGCCGCCAACAGCCTGAACATCGCCGCCGACCTCTCCGGCATGGCCGACGCCGCCAAGACGCTGACCGGCATCAACTCGCACTATCTGATCAGCGTCTTCGCCCTGCTCATCGTGGCCGCCACGATCTGGCTCCCCTACCCGAAGATCGCCAGCGTGCTCAAGTGGCTGGCGCTAGTCCTCGGCGCCTACATCGTCACGGCCCTCTACCTGCATCCGCCCTGGAAGCAGGTCCTCCACGACACCTTCATCCCCAGCCTGCCGCGGACCAAGGAGGGATGGTCCATGCTGGTGGCGCTCCTGGGCACCACGATCAGCCCCTATCTCTTCTTCTGGCAGACCTCCCAGGAGGTCGAGGAGGAGAAGGCGATGGGGCGGGTGACCACCGAGCTCCGCGAGGGGGCCACGAAGACGGAGATCGTCGACCGCAAGCTCGACGTGGGGTTCGGCACCTTCTCCTCGAACCTGGTGATGTTCTTCGTGATCCTGACCACCGCGCTGACCCTCCACGCGCACGGCAAGACGGACATCCAGAGCTCCGCGGAAGCCGCCTCGGCCCTGCGGCCGCTGGCCGGCAAGGCCGCTTCCCTGCTCTATACGATCGGCATCTTCGGCGTCGGCTTCCTGGCCATCCCGACCCTCTCCGGCTCGGCCGCCTACGCCATCGCCGAGACCTTCCGCTGGCGCCAGGGGCTCGATCAGAAGCTCTGGCGGGCGCGCGGGTTCTATTCGATCGTCATCCTTTCCATGGCGGTGGGCATCGTCCTCGACTTCTTCAACGTCAATGCCATCCGCATCCTCTTCTGGTCGGCGGTGATCAACGGCCTGCTCGCGGCGCCGCTGATGGCGGTAATGATGCTGATCGGGCGCAACCACCGCGCCATGGGGCGGCTGACCCTGTCCTTGCGGACGACGATCTTGGGCTGGTTGGCAACGGCGGTGATGTTCGTCGCGTCGGCGGCGTTTCTGGCGACGTCGCTGTAGGATCCCCCTCCCTTAAGGGGAGGGGCTGGGGGTGGGTGCGCGAAGCGCCTTGGGA
>DASWQX010000752.1:0-3760 GCA_036403495.1 Thermoanaerobaculia bacterium | reverse complement strand
GGAGAGCAGGGGACGACCCTGCAGCACGGTATTCAGGCGCGTGGGGATGAGGGGGCTCGGATAGACCTCGCCGGCGACCGTCCGCACGCCCGTGGCCCGGTCCTGCAAGATGATCTGGACCGCCGGCCCGGTCTTGAGGATGAAGGCGGGAGTCTGGAAGGCGATCCGGCTGCCGTCCGCGCTGATCTGGGGGTATTCGCCGCCGAAGGAAGCGGCCGTCGTGGGCGAGCCGTCCGCGTGACTGACCAGAGTCACCGCGCCGGAAGCCCGGTCGTAGAGGAAGACGTCGGTGGTCTGATTGGTATCGCTCCCTCCTGGGATCAGATCGGTCGCCGGGCTCTCGAAGACGATCCAGCGGCCGTCGGCGCTCATCGAGGAGTAGAAGACCCCCTTCTCCGCGGGAGTCACCGGGGAGGAGCCCGCGTGGTTGACCAGGACCGAGCTATCGGACGTCCGGTCGTACAGGAAAAGGTTGAGATCCTGGTTGCCGCCAGCCTGCCCCGGAACGAGATCGGTCGCGGTGCTCGTGAACAGGATCCAACGGCCGTCGGCGCTGATCTGCCCGTTGCCCGAGAAGCTGCCGGCAGCGGCCCTGCCCGGATTGCCGGGAACATGGCTCACCAGGGTCAGAGCGCCGGTCTCGCGATCGAGCAGGAACAGGTTGGACCCCGCGGGACCGGTCTGGCCGGCGAGGAGGTCCGTGGCGGCGCTGGTGAGAAGGACATATCGCCCGTCGGCGCTGATCGTGCCCGAGGAGCCGCCGTTCCCGGGCCGCAACGGTGAGCCGAGGGCATGGCTCAACAGGGTGTAGCCGTCCGTGACCCGGTCGTAGAGGAAGAGATCGGATTGACCCGCGTCGGCGGGCGCCTGCATCCCCGCGATCACCTGGCACCGGGAGCAACGGAAGACGAGATACCGGCCGTCGGCGCTGAGCGAAGCCCCTTCGGCATCCCCCGCGTGCTGCGCCGGCGAGCCGGCCACGCGGTTGACGAGGGTGAGCCGGTCCTGGGCCTGGTCGTAGAGATAGAGCCGGGAGACATCGGGCGCGTACCCGGGATTGGGATCGAAGACCGCGAAAGCGGCGGAGCTTCCGTCGGCGCTCAGGGTGGCGCTGAGGGTGAAGCCGTAGCCGCCGGTGGCTGTCGCCGGCGAGGCGCTCGACCGGGTCAGCAGGGTAGTCTTGCCCGTCAGCCGGTCGCGGAAGAAGAGGTCGCGCGTCGGCGAGGGGAGCGGAAAGAATTGGAGGTACCCCCAATTATTGAACGGGATGTCGACCTGGCCGGGCACCAGCCCGGTCGCCTGGCTGGAGAAGAGGACCCTGCGGCCGTCCGCCGAGATCGCCTCGGGGCCGCTCGGTCCGTCGGGCGTCACGGCGGGGCTGCCCGGATCGCGGTGCGAGATGGGGATGAAGTCCCCCGAGCGGCGGTCATAGGCCCAGAGATCCAGGTATTGGTCGGGGTTGACGTTCCCCGCGGCGAGATCGGTGGCCCGGCTGCCGACCAGCACGGTGCCGCCGTCCGCGCTGATCCCGCTCTCGAGAGCATCGTGGTTGGCGGTCGTGGTGAGCGAGCCCTCGGCATGGCTCACCAGGACCGTGGCCGCCGAGCTGCGGTCGTAGAGGAAGACGTCGAGGCCCCCCTCCCCGGCACGGCCGGCATCGATCTGGTGGGCGACGAGATTGCGGGAGAAGCTGGAAAACGCGATGAAGCGGCCGTCCGCGCTGACCTCTCCCGGAAAGGCCCCGAAGTCGGACGCGGTGGTCTGGGAGCCCGCCGCGTGACTGACCAGGACGGTCTTCCCAGAGACACGGTCGACGGCGAAGAGGTCCTCCTGTCCGTTGGTATCCACCTGTCCGGCCACCAGGTCCGTGGCCGGGCTCAGGAAGATCACCACGTTGCCGTTCGCGCTGAGGGCGAGGTCGTCGATCCGCGGAGTCGAGAGCGGAGAAGAGTGCGGGTGGGTGATGAGCTGCGACATGCCGGTGAGCCGGTCCTGGAGGAGGACGCCCCGGCTCCCGAAGGCGATCCAGCGGCCGTCGGCGCTGATCTGCGGCGCGCCACCGCCGATCGCGGTGAGGGGCGCGCCGTTCGCGTGGCTGACCAGGGAGACGGCCCCGGTGGACCGTTGATAGAGGAAGGCGTTGCCCTGCGTCGCCCCGCTGATGCCGGCGACCAGGTCGGGGTCCTGCCCATAGAAGACGACATAGCTGCCATCTCCGCTGATCCGCGCGTACAAGGAGAGGCCGCCGGCCGCGGTCGAGGGGGAGCCGCTCTTGTGGCTCACCAGCGAGAGCGTGCCGGCGGCACGGTTGTAGAGGTAGACCGCCGCGCCGTTCGCTCCGGGCCCGGACTCGCCGGCCACCAGATCGCCGGCCCGGCTGGTGAAGACGACGTAATTGCCGTCCGCGCTGATGTGGGGATCGAAGGAGGCCAGATCGCCGGTGACCGCCGGCTGGCCGGACGCGTGGGAGATCAGGGTGTTGCTCCCCGTCACCCGGTCGTAGAGGAACACGTCGGCGTGCGGGGTGGGCTGCACCTGCCCCGGCACCAGCCCGGTGGAGTGGGCGGCGTAGGCGACGTAGCGGCCGTCGGCGCTGACGTCGAGATTCCGGAGATTCTGCTCCAGCAAGTCGAAGGCCCCCTCGGACGCGCTCGTCACACTGGAGCTGCCGGGCACGTGGTTGATCAGGGAGGTGGTCCCGGCGGCGCGGTCGCGCAGGAAGAAGTTGACGGTGGTGTAGCCGGCGAGACGAAGGTCGTCGCGCTGGCCCGGCACCAGATTGGGGGCAGCGCTCACGAAGGCGACGTACCGTCCGTCGGCGCTCGTGGCGGCGTTGAAGATGAAATTCCCGTTCGTATCCGCCGGGGGGTTGGCCCGCGAGACCAGCTCCACCTGCCCGCTGGCGGCCGGAGCCGCGATCAGAATCATCAGGAGAGCGCTCCACAGCCCTCCGCGTCGGCACGAGAATGTCAGAGTCTTCGGCACGCCGGTCTCCTTGCTCAAGCTGGCTCGTGATACACCGATTCTACCTGGAATCTTCCTCCCAAGAAGAATGCCCGGACGGCCGGTTCGATTTCGTCAAATCTCCAGGAGGTCCGCGGCCGTGACGAGCACCGCCTGGTCCGCCACGGTGTTTTCGTCTCGGTCGTAGCCCGGGCATTGATGCCCGGGGGTCGGATGGGGCCATGGGCCGCCCCTACAGCCCGCGCTCGATCTCCACCAGGTCGAGCTGGGCGCGGGCGAGGTTGCCGCGCTGGCGGTCGAGGAGGAGGAGGAGGAAGCGGCGGCCGGCGCCGACGGGGCGGATGAGCCAGTAGTGGTCGGCGGTGGTGACGAGCACCTCCTGGAGGGTGGCACCCAGGCCCCGGTCGCGCAGGAAGCGGGAGGCGGCGGCGGCGATCTCGGCGCCCCGCGTCTCTTCCGGCCCGGCGGCGGCGACCACGGCGCCGCCGATCTCGACGAGCAGGACGGCCGCGATCCCCTTGGTCCCCTTCTCCCGCTTCAGCCGCTCGGCGAGCCGGCGGCTGATCTCCTCGGAGCGCGGCGAGGGGTCGGCGAGGACCTCGTCGAGGTCGGGCTCGTCCACCGCCTCGGGGGCGCTCCCCTGCTCGCGCTCGTCCTTGAGCCGCATCCCCTCCATCAGCAGGAAGCTCAAGGGGGCGTCGATCTCAGGCGAGATCGGCGGGCAGCCGTCGGCGATCTCGATGTCCGCGTGCTCCCAGGTGACGATCTCCAGGGCGGCGTCGCGGCCGGTGGCGTT
>DASWQX010000751.1:0-3140 GCA_036403495.1 Thermoanaerobaculia bacterium | reverse complement strand
TGGTGGGCCAGGGGACGCAGATCTACCCCGGCGTGCAGCTCCGCTCAGGGGTGTACCCGGAGAGGAGCATCATCAAGCTGAAGCAGGAGATCGAGGTGGTGCCGCAGGCGTAGAGGTGCTACAGCAGCCCCGTCGGCCGCGGGAACGCCTGGGTCACCGAGGTGTCGATCACGGGGTGGCTCACCACCATGACGGTGCGGTCGTCGTCCGCGGGCGCGTTGCGGCTGAACGCCTCGACGCTGGCGAAGATGGCGTCCACCACCTCGCGGGCGGTCTCTCCCTGGTGATCGCGCGCCACTTCGAGCATCCGCTCCAGGCCGTATTCGCCGAGCAGCCGGCCGTGCTCGTCGCGCCCCTGCGTCTCGCAGATGCCGTCGGTGTAGAAGACCAGCATGTCGCCCGCCTTCATGGTGACGAAGCCGCGCTCGTAAGTGGCGTCGGGGAGCGGCCCGAGCACCGGCCCCCCCTCCTCCAGGTAGCGCACCGTGCCGTCGGCCGCGATGTGGACCGGTGGCGGATGGCCGGCGTTGACATAGATGAAGACGCCGTTGAGCTCGAGCTCGCCATAGAACATCGAGACGAAACGGCTGGTCAGCGTGCTCTGGTGGATGATGTTGTTCATCCGTTCGACCGTGCGGACGATCTTGAAGTCGCGCGCCAGCCCCATCCGCAGCCCCATGTAGATGTCGCGCACCTGCAGGGCGGCGGGGAGGCCGTGGCCGGAGACGTCGGCGATGGCGAGGCCGAGGATCTTCTTGGTCAGCGGGATGTAGTCGAAGAAATCGCCGCCGACCTCCTCCATCGGCTCCGAACGGCCGAAGATGTCGAACTCGCCGTAGTTCGGCTCGCGCCGCGGCAGGATCGACGCCTGGATCTTGCGCGCCTGCTCGAAGATCCCCTCCATCTTGTCGCGGCGGATCTTCTGGTTGACGCTGTGGCGCAGGATGCCGAGCGAGAACAGGACATCGTCGCGGTCGTGGCCGGGGGCGACGTTGAAGGCGAGGATGTACTCCTCGCTTCCCACCTCGATGGCGGCGAACTGTTGAACCCCCAGCAGGTTCTCGAGGTTGCGGTCGATGTTCGGATCCTCGGCGTCCATGTAGACGGTCCCCTGCTCGAGCAGGAGCTCGATCGGCCGGTAGGAGATCGGCACCTTCAGCCCCTGCGGGACCTCCTTGGCGTCGCCGAAGGTCGCCTGGAGGACGTAGTAGCCCCCCCGGCGCTGGTAGAGACGGCCGCCGTAGATGCCCAGCTCGTCCTGGAACTTGTCGATGATGATCTCGAGCAGGGAGTGGATCGTCGAGCCGACGTCCTCCGCGCGCTCCAGCGCCGCGACGGCCTGCTCCACCTTCTTCATCAACCCCCGGTAGTTCACCGGGCGGGCTTCGGACGTGACCAAGGCATCCTCCTGGGGATCTGGACGCGGGGGCGGTTTATGCCGCACCGCGACTCCGCGTGCATTCTACCTGGAACCGCGAGCTATTCGTGGTCCGTCAGCCGTTGTCGATCAGCGCCATCACGATCCGGTCCTGGGCCCCGTGCGCGTCGAGCCGGCTCCGCTCGATGACGATCGAGAAGGCGTAGGCCTTGCCCGACACCGCCTTGGCGTAGCCCGAGAGGGCCGAGACGCCGTTGAGCGTGCCGGTCTTGGCGAAGACGTTGCCGCGGTAGGGGGGCACGGCCAGCCGCCGCTTCCAGGACTTCATGTCCTCGCCGCCGTAGGGGAGCGACTGCGCGTACTCCTTGGCGGCGGGGTGGAAGAACATGTGGCGCAGGAGCATCGTGATCGCCCGGGGCGAGGCCTGGTTGCTGCGGCTCATGCCGGAGCCGTCCACCATGTGGACGCTCCCCGGCGGCGCACCGATCGCGGCGACGAGCTCCTCGATCGCCCGCGTCCCCGCCTTCCAGCTCCCCTCCCCGCAGCGGACGGCGCCGACGAGCTTGGAGAGGGTCTCGGCGTAGAAGTTCTGGCTGTGCTTGTTGGTCGTGGTGATGGCGGTGACCAGATCGCTGCGATGCACGGCGACCCGTTCCCAGGGCGAACTCGGAAGCTGCGCCACCGGCCGGATCTCGCCGTCGACGGCGATCCCCTCCTCGGCGAGGGCGCCGCGCAGGCCGAGGCCGAAGTAGAGCACCGGGTCGGGGACGGTCACCCAGGTCTCGAACGAGCCGGAATTGACGTCGATCGACCCGCGGACGGTCAGCAGGTCGCCGGTGCGCCCCACGAACAGGCGGGTGCCGCGGCGCCGGGCGGTGGTGACGGCGGCGTTGTCGATGCGGACGATCGGCACCGGTGGCACCGTCTCCACCACCGCCGCGCGTCCCGCCGCTCCCGGCGAGACCCGGACCAGGATGCAGTTGTCGCTGAACGCCAGCGCGGCGATCGGCGCCTCGTACCAGTCGGTGAGTTGGTCGCGCGGCCACTCGGGATGGATCTCCATCGGCTCGAAGAGCCCTTGGGCGAGATAGAGGTCGCCGGTGATCCGCTCGATCCCGCGCTCCCGCAGCGCCGCCGCCCAGGGACGGAAGGCGCCGTAGGGGTCGCCATCGTACTCGCGCCCCGAGATCTGCGGATCGCCCGCGCCGATCACTCCGAGGTCCCCGTGCAGGGCGCCGCGGTCCACTGCCCCCCGCATCAGGAACCGGGTCTCGAAGACGTAGGCGGGGCCGAGGGTGTCGAGGGCCGCCGCCGTGGTGAACAGCTTGCTGTTCGAAGCGATCACCCGCGGCTCGTCGGGGTTGTGCGAGAACACCGTCTCGCCGGTATCCAGCTCGACGATGTTGACTCCGAGCGCTCCCGAAGCCGCGGCCGTGCGGGCCACCTCCGCCGAGAGCGCCTGCGACAGCGCGGTCTGCGCCCTGGCGGGCTCAAGGTTGAGAAGACAGAGGAAGAGGGCGAGCGAGAGTGAAGCGATACGGCGCATGGCCGCGTAGTCTAACGGGACTCTAGGCTTTCCGGATGCGACGGTCCAAATCCGTGTAAGACGAGCTGAGCAAGCCTCGCACGTCTTTGAACTCCTGGGAGACCTCCGCTCGAAAGGCATCCAGCCGCTCGTTTGCGCCGGTTACCCCCTCCGCGACGAGCTGAATCTCATGTCGCAAGCCTTCGACCACCACATGAAACTGCCGGATGTCCCCGT
>DASWQX010000750.1:0-2713 GCA_036403495.1 Thermoanaerobaculia bacterium | reverse complement strand
CGGCGCCCCGGCCGTAGAGCCTGTCTCCGACCACCTTGGGGGTCCAGGGATCGGTCACCGTCCAGCCCGGGCCGGCCGGCTGTTTGTCGAAGTGGCCGTATAGAAGCACGGTCTTGTCCACGGTGCCGGGGAGATCGATCAGAAGGAATGGGGTCCGGCCGGCGGCGGTTGCGAGCTTCACCTGGGCCCCCGGGATGTTGAGCTTCACCACCCAGTCCTGGATGAGCTTAGCGGCGACCGGGAGTGTCTCGGGCCAATTCGGATCGTAGTTGCGGGAGATACATTTCAGGGTGATGTACTCCTCGAGCGTCGGGAGGATCTTCTGATTCCAGAACGTATCGATGAAACCGGTTTGGACGTCCACCCTTTCCTGAAGTTCCATGGCCTTATCGTCTCCTTTCAGGTCCGCGAGGTGTTCTGGATCAAACAACCGACCGTCCGCCGAATCACCGCCAGGGCGGCGATGGCGCCCCTCCTCCGGGGGCAGGTTGGAACGGCGGAACACGCTCTGGAGGAGGAGTTAAGGGCAGTCGTTTAAATTATACTACGGCACCCACCCTCCTTCGAACCACCCCGTCGCCGCGGACATCATCCTGAAGCGACCGGCGGCGTAGGCCGCCGCCCGGCCCCTCACTCCCCAGCCCTCTCTCCCACCGCACTCCCCCCGACCGGGAGAGAGGGAGCTCAAGAAGCAAAATTCTTCGAGCTAACTTCAACTAACTCCTCCCTCTTCTCCCGGCGCGGGAAGGTGGGAGGGGACGGGAGAAGAGGGTCGGGGTGATGAGGGCCCCCGCCCCGCATGCCACAATCTTCCCCTATCATCAGCATCCGACCCATCCCGATCCATCCCGACCCACGCCATGCCCCCCCTCCGCATTCACCCCGACCACCCCAACCTCTTCCAGGACGCCGCGGGCCGGCCCGTCGTTCTCGCCGGCTCCCACCACTGGGACAACCTGCTCGACAATGCCGAGCGTCCCGGCGGCTTCGACTTCGAGCGCTACCTCGACCGGCTCACCGGCTGGGGGCACAACTTCATCCGCCTCTGGACCCAC
Source organism: Thermoanaerobaculia bacterium (assembly GCA_036403495.1). GTDB lineage: Bacteria > Acidobacteriota > Thermoanaerobaculia > Multivoradales > UBA5704 > DATARR01. The sequence goes on along the minus strand of DASWQX010000750.1, from coordinate 1,658 downwards.
GAGGCCTGGACCCACGACGTCCACCCGCGCGTCTACCTTCGAGAGGACCGGCCCGGCCTCCGCCGCGCCCTCGACGGCCGTCCCCGCTTCGACCTCACCCGCTTCAACCCCGAGTACTTCGACCGTCTCCGCGCCCGCGTGGTCCGCGCCGGCGAAAGGGGCTTCTACGTCTCGGTGATGCTCTTCAACGGCTGGTCGATCCACAACAAAGGCGAAGGCAACCCCTGGCCCCGCCACCCCTTCAACCGCGAGAACAACCTCAACCAGATCGACGGCGACCCTGACGCCCGCGGCGAAGGCTCGGACGTCCACACCTTGAAAGTCTCCGAGATCACCCGCCTCCAGGAGGCCTACCTCGACAAGGTCGTGGAAACCGTGGGAGACCTGGACCACATCCTCTGGGAGATCTCGAACGAAAGCCCCCAGGAGTCCCTCCCCTGGCAATGCCACCTCATCCACTATCTACGAAGCATCGACCCCCACCGTCACCCCATCGGCCTGACCGCCACCTTCCCCGGCAACCGCAACCAAGACCTCTTCCGCGGCCCCGCTGACTGGATCTCCCCCGGCAATCAGGGAGGCTGGCGCAAGAACCCACCCAGGGCGGACGGGCGAAAGGTGGTCATCGTGGACACGGATCACCTCTGGGGGATCGGCGGGGATGCGGCGTGGGTGCGGAAGGTGCTAAGTGCCGGGCACCACTTGGCGTATATGGATCCACTGGATGAGGATCCGGAGAGGGAGGGGGCTCGGGGGGCGATGAGGAGGCCATCCTGACACCTTTCAGATCGGCTTTCCCGTCCCGCAGCTCAGCGAATAGCGCCTCCGCTTGGCCTCCGGAGAGACCTCCGAAGAGGACATCGGCCTTAATAGCACTATCTCAGAAATTCTCCACGATCATCAGCTCCAGCGTGAACCGCACCCAACCGGCGCGTTCCGTATCGACCTTGAGCTCGCCGCCGTGCGCCAGGGCGATCTCGCGGGCGAGGCTCAGGCCGAGGCCCACGCCGTCGATGCGGCGATTATGGGACGGATCGCCTCGATAGAAGCGCTCGAAGATCCGTTCCTTTTCCTCGGCGGTGAGCGGCGGGCCGGTGTTGGCGAGGCGGAGCACGGCGCGCCCCAGCTCCTCTCCGAGGTCGAAGTCAATGGCGCCCGGTGCTCCATCCGGACCTTCGCGATTGAATTTGATGGCGTTGCTGGCCAGGTTTTGCAGGAGCTGCACGAGCAGGTCCTCGTCCCCTCGGACCTCCAGGCCGGCGGCCACGTTCGCGCTGATCACGAGATGCGGCGCGAGCTGGCGGGTATCCTCCACCAGCTCGCGCACACGTGGGCTCCACTCGATCACCTCCAGAGTGCCAGCCTCTCCTCCGAGGCGGCCGGCATCCGCCTGGGCGAGGAGCAGGAGCTTGCGCAGGATCGAGCGCAGCCTCTGCACCTCGTCCAGGAGATCGCTCAGGGTGCGCTGGAGCGGCGAGCCATCCGGAGTCTCCTGGAGCGACTGCTCGAGGTGGCCCTGGAGAATCGTGAGCGGTGTCTTCAGCTCGTGCGCGGCATCCGCGCTGAAACGCGCGGCTTGCTGGAAGCTCCGGTCCAGCCGTTCGAGCATGCCGTTGACGACCTCGACGAGCTGAGCGATCTCACGGTCCGCCCGCACC
>DASWQX010000749.1:0-3549 GCA_036403495.1 Thermoanaerobaculia bacterium | reverse complement strand
GCTCAGGCGCAGCCGGCCCGTCGGCTCGCGCGCCGCGCGGCGCGGCAGGGCGTGGCCGCCGAACAGGTGGCGGCGGGTGAGCGACTCGTCGACTTTCCGCAGGCCCTCCGGCGGGCCGCTGTAGAGCACGCGTCCGCCCTGCTCGCCCGCCGCGGGCCCCACGTCCACGATCCAGTCCGCGTGACGGATCACGTCCAGCTCGTGCTCCACCACGAACAGCGAGTTTCCCGAGGCCTTCAATCCCGCGAGCGCTTTCAACAGAGCCTCGGTATCGACCGGATGGAGGCCGGCGGAGGGCTCGTCCAGCACGTAGACCACGCCGAACAGGTTCGAGCGCACCTGCGTGGCGAGCCGCAGGCGCTGGAGCTCGCCGGGGGAGAGCGTCGGCGTGCTCCGCTCCAGCGACAGATAACCGAGTCCGAGATCGAGCAGCACGCCGAGCCGCCCCACGAGATCCTCGGCGATCCGGCGGGTGACAATCAGTTTTTCTGGATGGTCGATTTCAGCCTTCGTCTTCGCCGTCCCCTCCGCGTGGGGACGCACCACGGCGGCCAGCCGGAGGAGCGGCAGGCTGGAGATCTCGGCGATGTCGAAGCCCGCGAATTTGACTGAGAGGGATTCGCGGCGTAGACGTTTGCCATGGCAGAGCGGGCAGTCGCTGCTCAGCATGTAGCGCGCCGCCCGCTTTTTCATCAACGGGCTGTTAGTGTTGGCGAACGTGTGCAGCACATGGCGCTGAGCGCTGGAGAAGGTGCCCTGATAGCTCGGCTCCTCCTTGCGCTTCAGGGCGCGCCGCGTCTCCTCCGGCGTGTAGCCGGCGTAGACCGGCACGGTCGGCTGCTCGTCGGTGAACAGGATCCAGTCGCGATCCTTCTTGGGGAGATCGCGCCAGGGGCGGTCGACGTCGTAGCCGAGGGTGACCAGGATGTCGCGCAGGTTCTGCCCGTGCCACGCCGGCGGCCAGGCGGCGACGGCCCGCTCGCGGATGGTCAGCGATGGGTCCGGCACCATCGAGGCCTCGGTCACCTCGTAGATCCGGCCGAGCCCATGGCAGCGCGGGCAGGCGCCCTCGGGCGTGTTCGGCGAGAACGATTCGGCGTAGAGCAGCGGCTGATTGCGGGGATAGTCGCCGGCTCGCGAGTAGAGCATCCGCAGCAGGTTGGAGAGCGTGGTGACGCTCCCCACCGACGAGCGGGTGGTCGGCGAGCCGCGCTGCTGCTGGAGGGCCACAGCGGGCGGCAGGCCGTCGATCTCGTCGACCTCGGGCACCGCCATCTGGTGGAACAGACGGCGGGCGTAGGGCGAGACCGATTCGAGGTACCGCCGTTGCGCCTCCGCGTAGAGCGTGCCGAAGGCCAGCGACGATTTTCCCGAGCCCGAAACGCCCGTGAACACCACCAGGGCATCGCGCGGGAGCACGAGATCGACGTTCTTCAAATTGTGCTCGCGGGCGCCACGGACGCGCACGAAGCCGGGGTGCGTTTCGTTTTTCATAGGAGCGGGCGGCCTATTGCCGCGCCCGCTCGTATTGCACTGGCAAGATCGGTGCCCGGCCCAACTCGCGCTCGGCCTTGACCGCCCAGTAGGGCTCGCGCAGCATCTCGCGGGCGAGGAAGACGAGGTCGGCCTCGTCCTGCGCAATGATCTCGTTGGCCTGCTGTGGCTCGGTGATCATCCCCACCGCCGCCGTGGCGAGGTTGGCCTCTTTGCGGATCCGCCGGGCGAAGGGCACTTGGTAGCCCGGGCCGACCGGAATGCTCACGCGCGGCAGGGTGCCGCCGGAAGAGGCGTCGATGAGGTCGACGCCGATCAGCTTGAGCCAGCGCGCGAGCTGAATCGATTGATCGAGCTCCCAGCCGCCGTCGGCCCAGTCGGTCGCCGAGATCCGCACGAAGAGCGGCATCTCGGCGGGCATGGCGCCGCGCACGCGCTCGGCCACCCGGAGCGTCAGACGGATGCGGTTCTCCAGGCTGCCGCCGTAGCGGTCGTCGCGCTGGTTGCTGAACGGCGAGAGGAACTGGTGCAGCAGATAGCCGTGGGCGGCGTGGATCTCGATCACCCGGAACCCCGCGCTCACCGCGCGCCGCGCCGCCGCCTCGAACTCCGCGACCACCTCGTCGATCCCAGCCTCGTCGAGCGCCATGGGAACCGGGCCGCCCTCACGGAACGGCACCGGGCTGGGGCCGACGACCGTCCACCCCCCCTCCTCCGGCGTCATCAGCGGACCGCCGCCTTCCCAGGGCGCCATCGTGCTCGCCTTGCGTCCGGCATGGGCGAGCTGGATGCCGGCGACGGCGCCTTGAGTCTCCACGAATCGCGCGATGCGGGCCAGTGGCTCGACATGCGCGTCGCTCCAGATTCCCATGTCCGCGGGCGAGATCCGACCGTCGCGGGTGACCGCCGTGGCCTCGACCATCACCAGCGCCGCGCCCCCCACGGCCCGGCTGCCGAGATGGACCAGGTGCCAGTCGTTGGCCATCCCCTCCTCGGAGCTGTACTGGCACATCGGCGAGACCACGATGCGATTGCGGAACGTCACGCCGCGCAGGGTCAGGGGAGTGAGGAGGGGGGCAGCGGAGGGATCGGACGAAGGGGTCTGAAATGGAGCGGTCATGCGCGGCATTCTAGACCAGGACGTCCTCTGTCTGTGGGAGCCCTGGCCGCATGATAGCGTCCAAGGCGAAACTACGAGGAGACCCCGAATGACCACCTATAAGTTGCACCTCCACTTCAGTCCAAACGATCTCCGGACGCTGATCTCCAACGGCTACCATGTCGTCATCGTCAAGGACCTGGGGTTTTTTGATAACCGTACGCCCGTGGCTTGGCTCGCGGTCCGTCCGCGGGCGGACAATGTTGTCACTTGGGAGGAGGAGTATGGGATTTACTCTTCGCTGACGACACCCGAGCGGGGTGCGAGGATCGAGATCATGTCCATAACCGGGCTTCCTGCTTCCCGGGGAAAATTCTACGAATTGAATTCCTCAGGGAGATTCGGTCCTCCGCAGGACGGCGTGCCCGCCGTGCCCGCTGACGTGTATGAAGTCCACAATCAGTATGACACCCCGAACCATCTCCTGACACTCGGTCTCTATCAGAGGGCCAACGTGGATGGCACTCCGCTTGACCGGAACGTCGCGTCCGTAGTCCAGGTGCCCTTTCCGGTTCCCGCGCGGCTGGTTGCGGCGCCGTCAGTTTTCCTGATGGTGTCACGGGCGGAAAGCGGCACCGTGGTCTCCTCTCTGGACCGTCGGACCTCGGTGAGCTTCGGCAGCGAAACCGAGGCGTCCTTAACCTACAACCTCAACGATGGGTACTTCGAGCGCTCAGGCGGGAGGTCCAAGGAAGGCGCAGGCGGGCTCGTCGTCGAGCATCTCCCGCCGGAGCCGCCCAAGTAGATGCACGAGCGGTTGACAACCCAGCGCCCTTGAATCGGAAGGAACTCCGAGATGAGAGAGCGCTTCAGTGGAGAACCTCGTTGAGGATCAGGGCCTCGCATGACCGGCTATGGGCGATCGTTGACGACATATCCCTGATTCCCAAGTACCA
>DASWQX010000748.1:0-6659 GCA_036403495.1 Thermoanaerobaculia bacterium | reverse complement strand
TCCCGCGCAGGCGGTCGATTCCTCAACGGCCTACTCCCTGCTCCACCATCCGCGCGCGCTGGCGAAGTTCCTCCACCTTTCGGCGAGCCAGACCACGCAACTGATGGGCTTCTACAACACGCTGCAAGCGACCGTCGAGCCGCTGCGCGCGGCCCGTCCGCCGCTCTGCACGCAGCTCCTCGCGGATATCAGCGCCGGCTCTCCCCAGTCGTCGGCGGTCGGAGCCGATTCGATCAGCCTCTATGACAACAAGCAGCAGATCATCACCGCGCGCGAGGCCTTCGACAGCAGCTTCTCAGGTGTCCTCAACCCCGACCAGCTCGCGGCCTATGACGCGCTGAAGGCGCTCGCGCGGTTCTCCGATCCCGAGATCAACGTGATCGGCGACTGCCCGCGTCCGGTGAATTAAAAGCAGATCTGGGCAGAACGTGAGCATTCGTAGGGTGCGCTGTGCGCACCGGTGCGCACAGCGCACCCTACGGGGCCCCGCTCACTGCGCCCAGCGCAAGGGATCGCCGGTCTCGAAGCCGTCGACGAAAATCTGATTCATCACCCCCGCGGAGAGCTGGACGCGGGCCAGCGTGGCGGTCCGTGCCGGGAGGGTGGCGGCGAAGCCGGTCGACGTGCCCGGCAGCGTGCCGGCGCTCGCCAGGCCGGAGCCGTCGAGGCGCCAGAGGGACACATTGCCGGTGACGCCGCCAGTCACCGCCACCGTGACGTCGCGGGAGACGGTGTCCTTGTTGAAGAGCAGGACGAAAAGGTTTCCATTCAGGGCGCGGACGGCATAGCTCCCCACCCCGTCGATGTCGCTCGACACCGCCCGCACGCTGTCGCCGCTCACCTGGGCGCCGGCGCCGTCATAGTTGCGGAACAGTCGATAGGCGTCCTCAGCCAGGCTGCCGGCGCCGGGCGCCTCCCAGCGCAGCGCCATGTCCAGCCCCTCGCGGCCGAAGATGGCGAGCGCCTCGGCCTGTGCCAGCGCGCCGGAGACCGTGTTGTCCTTGCCCCAACGGTACTCGGCGAGGGCGAGCTTCATCTGCGGGCAGTAGGTGTCGCGCCAGGCGCGCAGCCGCGGAATGAGCTGCACCACATTGATGCTGCCGTCGGCGATCCAGGACTCCGAAACCCAGCTCGGATCGTAGAGCTCCTTGAGCGAGCGCAGGCGCAATTCAATGGCCGCCTCGTCGTCCTCCGCCGAAGGATCTCCGAACAGGCCGGACACGTTGTCGCCCTGCGGATAGAAATGGATGTCGAGCCAGTCGACCGGCAGCTTTCCGGCCGCCGGTCCGGTCGAAAGACGATTGTTGCAGGACTGCTGCATGTACCACGCGGGCCAGGGGAGGCCGCCGTGCGCCGCCTGGTCGGCGCCGCTCAGGCAGCCGCCGGCCGCGGCGTCCTTGGCCGAGCTCCAGAGGTCGCACCACCCCCAGGTCTCCGGACCGAGCACCTCAGCGCCGGGATCGTGGCTCTTGATCTTGCTCGCCGCCGCCAGCCCTTTCGCCCACACCTCGTCGTAGGTCGGAGGCACGGGGTGGACGTCGCGATGGGTGCTGTCCCAGAGCATCGGCTCGTTGTCGAGGTTGTAGTAGCGCACGCCGTGCGCCGTGGCGGCGCCGAAGCGGCTCACCAGGTGGTCGACGAAGCCCCCCACGTGGGCGTCGAGGTCGACCGGCACCGAGGTGTCCGCGGGGCTGTTGCCGGTGATGTAGCGCAGGTTCGCCCCCTCCGGCGCCGCCGGACCCGCGGGGTTGCAGCAGCGCGCCGTCCCGCACATCGTGCTGTTGAGGGTGGGATTGCAGACGCCGTTGCCATTGTTCGCGTTGCCCGGCTCGGCGTAGGTCTGCGGGCCGTACTTGGCCACCGAGAAGCCGGGGAGGCGCGCCGCCGACTTCGCCACCTGATCGATCGGCATGGTCATCACCACCTGGGCGCCGGCGGCGAGGGTGGGAGTGACGAAACCGTCGGCCGAGGTGCCGTTCCCACTCCCCTCGCTGATGTTGAGGAAGTAGTAGTCGAACGCCCGGTTCGAGGTGTCGAAGATCCAGTTGTAGCGCGTCGTCGCGTTGCCCCCCCGCCGGTTGGCGGTGTAGAGGCCGGTCGTGAGCTGGCCCGAAGCCGCCCAGTTGACGCCGTAGATCAGCGGGTTGATCGTGCGGCGATCGAGGCCGGGATCGATTGCGACGGTGACCGGGCCGGGCGGCGGCGGGGCCGCGGCCTGGATCAGCTCGAGGTCGTCGACATAGGCCGTCGCCTGGTCGGCGGGCGTGTTGGCCTGGAAGATGATGCCGTCGAAGGATGTCACCGTGACTCCCAGGTCGGCCCAGGTCAACGTCATCTGCGTCCAGCCGGCGGGGAGCGGCGTCAGGTCCTTGCTGCCCACCTCGGCACCGTTCTGGTAGATCACCAGCCGCACGGCCTGGTTGCCGCCGGCGCCGTCGATCCAGAAGCGGACCGCCGTGAAATCGGCGACCAGCGGGCGGGCCGCGCCAGGATTGCTGTGGAAGTAGAGCCCCTGGAAATTATCGGGCTCCCAGGAGATGGCGTCCGGCGCGCTCTGGTAGATCACGGACTGCGCCAGGTTGCGGGTCGCCCACCCCCAGTCCTGCCAGCCGTTGCGGAGCGCGTTGTCGTAGACGGTCTGCACCGCCGCGCCCGCGGGCGCGGCGGCCATGGCCGTCACAACGACCACGGCCAGCGCCAGGACCGACTGACGATGGGGCTCTCTCACGGTGGACTCTCCTATAGCAAACTATCGAAGTCTCTCATGGAATCGTCGCGCTGGAAAGGACACGGGCCTGTAACGTTTCGGGGGTTCGCGACTCTGTACAGGGGAAAGGAGGGCATTCACCATGCCATCATCCCCCGCAAGCCTGAACCTGGAGTCGCTGTATCGCCCGCTCTGGCTGACCTACGGACTGGTCCCGCTGCTGGCGGGGCTCGACAAGTTCTTCAATCTGCTCACCTTCTGGCCGAAGTATCTGAGCCCCACGATCGCGGGCCTGCTGCCGGTCTCGGCGCAGACCTTCCTGTATGCGGTCGGGGTCATCGAGATCGTCGTCGGCCTGCTGGTGCTCACCCGCTGGACGCGGCTCGGGGCCTGGATCGCCATGGCCTGGCTGATCCTCATCGCGGTGAACCTTGCCACGCTGGGCCTGTTCGACATCGCCGTCCGGGACCTCGCGATGGCGGTGGGCGCGTACACGCTCGCCCGGCTCGCGGAGATGCGCCAGGAAGCGCCGGTGGCGGCGCGCGCCGGAGCCTTAAGAGAGAGCCGGGCGTAGACTCAGCCGGAAGACGATCATGAGCCAGCCAGCCCTGCTATCCGCCCCCGCCGCCGCGACCCTCTCCGACGAGGAGGTCGTGGCGCGCGTGCTGGCGGGGGACACCTCGCTCTTCGAGATCCTGATGCGGCGCTACAACCAGCGCCTCTTCCGCGTCGCCCGCGGCATCCTCGCCAACGACGCGGAGGCCGAGGACGTCATGCAGGAGGCCTACCTGCGGGCCTTCCGCGAGCTCGCGGGCTTCCGCGGCGAGGCCCGCTTCGCCACCTGGCTCACCCGCATCGCCTGCCACGAGGCACTGGCCCGCGCCCAGAAGCGGCGGCGGCTGGTCCCCCTGACCGGCGGCAACGAGCCTCCCGATCCTCCCGCGGAGACTCCCGGCCCGGAGCGCGACCTGGAGAACCGCGAGCTGCAATCCCTGCTGCGCGCCGCCGTCGAGGTCCTCCCCGATCCGCTGCGCGCCGTCTTCTGCCTGCGCGAGATCGAGGACCTCTCGACTGAGCAGACCGCCGACGCCCTCGGCCTCAGCGTGGAGAACGTGCGCGTCCGCCTGCACCGCGCCAAGCGGAGCCTGCGGCAGACGCTCGACCAGCGGATCGGCCGGGAGGTGCGCCGCCTCTACCTCTTCGACGGCGCCCGCTGCGACCGGATCGTGGAGCGCTTCTTCGCGGCGCTCAATGCGCCGGCGCCGCGGTGACCACCAACTTGCGGGTCATCCCCTTGACCTCGTGGCTGCCGATCGGGCAGTAGACCTTGTACTCGCCGGCCTTGAGGGTGACCGTGAGGCTCCCGGTCTCCCCCGGCGGCACCGGCTTGTCGACGATCGCCTCGTTCCCCGGCCCCTCGAGCTTGAAGCTGTGATGCTTCTGGCCGTCGTTGTGGATCACGAAGGTGGTCGGCCCGGCGGGGAGGGTGTCCGGCATCTGGATGGCGTACTCCCGCACATGGACCTCCACCGAGGCGCCCTTCTCCGCCGGCGGCGGGTCCGCCGCGAGCGCGGCGCTGAAGGCGAGCAGGACCACCGGTATCAGCAGGGAGAGGGCGCGGCGCCAGGTCCTGGCGTCGCCGGCTCGCTTCATCAGCTCATCGTTCATGGCAGGCTCCTTTCGAGGATGTTCAGAAAGCAGGTATACCCTTCAGCTCAGCGCCTCACCAGCCGCAGGTCTGACCCTGGTTCTGCTGGTCGAGCCAGGTCTTGAGGGGCGCGAAGTAGTCGGCGATGGCGGAGGCGTCCATCTGCCGCTGGCCGGTGACGGCCTCGAGGGCGTCCGGCCAGGGGCGGCTGGCGCCCATCTCCAGCATCTTCGCGAGCCGCGCGCCCGCCTCCTTGTTGCCGTAGATCGAGCAGCGGTGGAGCGGTCCCTTGTAGCCGGCCGCCTGGCAGAGGCCGCGGTGGAGCTGGAACTGCAGGATGTCGGCCAGGAAGTAGCGCATGTAGGGAGTGTTGGCCGGCACATGATACTTCGCGCCGGGATCGAAGTCGGCCTCCGAGCGGGCGACCGGCGGCCGGATCCCCTGGTACTTCAGCCGCAGGTCCCACCACGCCTGGTTGTAGTTGGCCGGCGTCACCTCGCCGGAGAACACCTTCCAGCGCCACTGATCGATCAGCAGGCCGAAGGGGAGGAAGGCAACCTTTTCCAGCGCCTTCTTCATCAGCAGGCCGATGTCCTTCGAGGTGTCGGGAACCTGATCGATCAACCCGATCTGCTTCAGGTACTCGGGCGTGATCGACAGCGCGATGGTGTCCCCCACAGCCTCGTGGAAGCCGTCGTTGGCGCTGTCCTGGAAGAGGAACGGCAGGTTGTCGTAGGCGCGCTGGTAGAAGTTGTGGCCGAGCTCGTGATGGACGGTGCGGAAGTCCTCGTCGTTGATCTTGACGCAGACCTTGATCCGCACGTCGTCCTTGTAGTCGATGTCCCAGGCGCTGGCGTGGCAGACGACGTCGCGGTCCTGCGGCTTCCTGAACAGCGAGCGCTCCCAGAAGGTGGCGGGGAGGGGCGCGAAGCCGAGCGAGACGAAGAAGCTCTCGCCGTACTTGACCATCCCCTTCTCGTCCACCTTCTTGGCCTGCAGCACCTGGGTCAGGTCGTAGCCGGGATCGGCGTCGGGGGGAGCGACTACGTCGTAGATCTGGTCCCACTCCTGCGCCCACATGTTGCCCAGCAGATGGGCCGGGATGGGCTGGTTGAGCGGCACCACGGCGTCGCCGTACTTCTTGTTGAGCCGGGCGCGCACGTAGCAGTGGAGCGAGTCGTAGAGCGGCTTGAGCTGGCCCCAGAGGCGGTCGAGCTCGGGACCGAAGGCGTCCGGCGGCATGTCGTACTTGGCGCGCCAGAGGACGCCGGTGTCCTTGTAGCCCAGCTCCCGGGCCCCCTGGTTTGCGATCTCGACCAGCCGCGCGTAGTCCTTGCGCATCGGCGGCGAGATCTTGTGCCAGCCGATCCAGGTGTCCAACAGCTCCTTGGGGTCGCGGCTGTTGCGCATGATGTCCTCGACGTCGGGGAGGCTCTTGCAGGGGGCGCCCCCCGGCGGGCAGTACTGGCCGGAGCCGTACTGGGCGTCGAGCGAGGCGGCGAGGCGGGAGAGCTCGGCGTTGAGCTTGGGATCGGCCGGCGCCGGCAGCACCAAGCCCCGCTTGAGCAGCTCCATCTCGCGCCGCAGGTCGGTCGGAAGCTGGACGCCGTCGAAGCGGACCGCCTGCTTCGCGAGGTCGACCGCCACGCCGGTCAACACCTCGTTGCGCGCGGCGGCGAGGATCTGGGTGTCGTAGGTGATGAACGTCTCCTGCACCCAGGACGCCCGCCCCGCCTCGATCGTGAGGTCGAACAGGCGCTTCTGCGCGTCGGCGAGGAACCTGCGCGCCTCCTCGACGGTCGGCTTGGTGGCGGCGGCCTTGGGCGCGGCGGCGGTGGCGGGGACGGCCGAGCAGATCAGCAGGAGGCCGACACCGAACGAAACGAACGGATTCTTCATAGATTTCTCCGCGAGGGTCATGGATCGCGGCGCGAGTATAGCCTCTCGAATGCGTCCTTGCCCTCTGGGGCGGGATGCCCTCCGAAGCCTCACCCTCGGTCCCTCTCCACGAGTGGAGAGGGAGGGCCCGCGTAGGAGGCGTTGCCTGAGCTCAGCGAAATCCTGGGCTCGTAGGGTGCGCTGTGCGCACCGTCAAGATCCCCCAGGTGCGCACAGCGCACCCTACGGGCTCCAGAGGTGATGAAAAGCCCTCCCTCTCCACTCGTGTTTTGACCGGGGACATGGGTAACGGGTGTACGGAGACATGGGTAACAGGTTACCCCCTGTTGCCTTTGGCTGAGGCTGGGGAAAAGCCCGGAGGGGTTTTCCACAGCCTCAGCCCTCCTCAAGGCAGAGTCTGTCGTC
>DASWQX010000747.1:0-2493 GCA_036403495.1 Thermoanaerobaculia bacterium | reverse complement strand
ATCCTGCTCTGCGGCCTCCAGGGCTCGGGCAAGTCGACCACCGCCGGCAAGCTCGCCAAGCGCCTGAAGAAGCACGGCCGCCATCCGCTGCTGGTGGCGGGCGACCTGCAGCGCGCCGCCGCCGTCGAGCAGTTGAAGCAGGTGGGCAAGGGGGTCGACGTGCCGGTGGTCGAGCCCGAGCCGGGCGAGTCCGTGATCGCCCTCGGCGCCCGGGCCCTCAACGTGGCCCGCCAGCGCGGCCACGACGTGGTCATCATGGACACCGCCGGCCGCCTCCACGTGGACACGGCGCTGATGGAGGAGATCAAGCGCCTCGCGGACGAGATCCAGCCCCAGGAGATCCTCTTCGTGGCCGACTCGATGACCGGCCAGGACGCGGTCAAGAGCGCCGAGCAGTTCGCGGCGGTGCTGCCGCTGACCGGCGCCATCCTCACCAAGCTCGACGGCGACTCCCGCGGCGGCGCGGCGCTGTCGATCCGTACCGTGGCCCGGGTGCCGATCCGCTTCGTGGGCGTCGGCGAGAAAGCGGACGACCTCGAGCTGTTCCACCCCGAGCGCATGTCCTCGCGCATGATTGGCATGGGCGACGTCCTGTCGCTGATCGAGAAGGCCGAGCGCGGCCTCGACGCCGCCGAGACGGAGCGCCTCGCCAAGCGCATCGTCAGCCAGCAGTTCACCCTGGAAGACCTGCGCGATCAACTTCGCCAGCTCCGCAAGCTGGGGCCGCTCGCCTCGGTCCTCGAGATGCTGCCGAAAGTCGGACCGCTGCGCGGCCTCGATTCGGCCAGCGTCGACGAGGGGGGGCTGAAAAAGGTGGAGGCGATCATCAACTCGATGACGCCGCTGGAGCGCCGGCGGCCGGATGTCCTGAACGGCGGCCGCAAGAAGCGGATCGCCATGGGCTCCGGCACCTCGGTCGCCGAGATCAACCGGCTGCTCAAGCAGTACCGCACCATGCAGAAGATGATGAAGGGCGTCCAGGGAAAGTGGCTCCGCCGCGCCATGGGCGCCGGCGGCGGTCAGGCGCGGGCGTAGGGGGATCTACGTGGCGGAGGCATCCTCCGCTTGCGCAGGCGCGGCCGCCAGCCGCCCCTGCGCCGTGATCCGCTGGGCACCCTGATCTCCTCCAGGAAGCTCCGGCACCGGCAGATCGTCGGGTAATTTCCCTCCCGGCTGGTTTTTAGGCCAGGAGGGGTCGGTGCCGTACTTCTCCTCGCCCGTGGCATAGTCCGCCCAGCCCCAGTACGCGGGGCGGAGGCCGTGGAACTCGTCGAACCAGGCCACATGGCCGGCGTCGTCGCGCAGGATGTTCAGTGTGTCCAGCGGGTGCGGCAGGTCCGCGGGAGCGCTCGCCACCGCTTGCCGCTCCGCGGGGGCGAGCTGCAGCAGGATCCAGAGGCCGGTGTAGTCGAGGGAGTCGAGGTTCTTGGGCACCCGGACCTTCTCGCTGAGGATGATCTTGCGACCCACGTCGCGCTGCTTCATCTGATCCGCGTTCCCGCCGCCGGCCGCCCGGGCGCCGGGCATCACCACATGCCCTTGCGGCGTGGCGCAGAGGTTCTCCACCGTCAGCTCGCGGATCCACCAGGTGCGCGCCGCCGTGAGCACCTCCTGGTCCTTCGCACCATCCGAGAGCAACCAGATCCCCGCTACCGCCGCCTGCCACCAGGCGAAATGACTGGGCGTGCCGAATTCCGACATCTTGCCGCGCGCCATGTGTCCGACCTGATTCTGCGTTTGAAAAAAGTCCAGAACCTTCTGGCGTCCGGCCTTCAGCTCCTGGGGAGTTCCCTGAAGCCCATAGGCATAGGCGGTCGCCGCGGCCAGCGCCCAGTGGTTGGGGGTGCCCCCCGTCCAGTTGAGACCGGCCGGCGTCCCCTGCTCGCCTGCGATCTGGCGTCGCAACAGCGCGGTGAAGTCCTTTTCGGCGCCCATCGTTCGCCCTCCCGAGCCTCGTTGTTGCCGCTTTGATGCCAGGGGGGAGCCCCGGTCGAGATGTCCCCTTGCGCCGACGGATTACGCATCTCTCTCTGAAGACCCTGGGGTAGATCCGCCCCTCGGCTGGCAAGGAGTGCCAACGTCAATGAAAAAGAACGCACAGCACCGCCTGACCCTCCACCGTGAGACCCTGCGGAACCTCGCCTCGCCGGACCTGATGGCCGTCCCGGGAGGGGCGAACACGTTGCCCTATTGCCGGAGCTACACCTGCAACGTGAGCTGTGTCGGCACCTGCGATTACCTCATTTGCACCGGGACCGACACCTCGAACCGCTGCTGACCCGTAAGATCCGGAGAGATTTCCCGCGGGCCGCGAAAGCGGCCCGCGGTTTGCCTTGCAGGGTCGTCTATGCCTTCCGGTGCTCCAGCGTATAACGCCAGGGAGACGGGGAGGCGCGGCGGCGGACGAGCCGGAAGTCGCCGCCGAGCTGAGGCGAGCGGACCCACCCCTCGGCGTCCGGTTCCGCCGTGACATAGGCGCCGTCCCGTAGGGTA
>DASWQX010000746.1:0-2930 GCA_036403495.1 Thermoanaerobaculia bacterium | reverse complement strand
GGAGGAAAGGGCGTCGGCGATCGCGGGCATGACCAGGGTGGTTCGGTTCGGCTTCTCCAGGGTGCAATCCCTCCCGCTCGTCGCGGGGCCGGCCCGGAACGGACAGTGGGCGAGGATGGGAGAGATTCTATACCACGGTGGGCGCGCTGGACGGGGCGGCCGGACCTGGCCGCCCCCATGGACCGTTCTCGCGTTGGGACGCTCTACGACCTGCTCTCTAGTACCTGCTCTCTAGTACCAGCCGTCCCCTTCCGGATTGATCAGCGCCTGGTGCAGACTCTGCCGGGCGGCGGAGATCCAGCGCGAGGCGTTTTCGTCATAGGGCACGACGACGTAGTGGAAGACGCCGGACGCGGAGTGGAGGTGGTTGTGGTACGCCGCGAAATCCTGCGCGGAGCTCTTGGCTCCCAGGGTCGAGCCGAGGCCCGGCGCCAGGAAGACCACGAAGACCGCCTTGGGATCGAGCGGTCCGGCGCCGCCCAGCAGGCTGTCCAGCCGGCCCTGGATCTCGAGATCGGAGATCGTCCTGCCCGCCACCGGATCGCCCGCCGGATCCTCCAGCGGCTGGCCGGAGATCGCCCAGGCCTTGAGGCCGTACTGCGCGAGGGAGGACGCGGTGCCGCGCGACTCGCGGAGGGCCGCGATCGCCTGCCCCTCCTTGTCGCGGTTCGAGCGGTCGCGCCAGCCGTTGCCGAGGAAGACCGCCTGCACGTTGGCGCCGGAGACCACCGGTCCGCCGTGGAACGTGGCGTCGCGGCTCTCCGCCGGCTGGCGGGGAATGATCTGCGCCCGGCCGCCGTCGTCGTCGAAGACGACCGTGCCCTTGGCGGCGTGCTCGAGGACGGCCGCGGGCTTCTGAGCGTCCTGGGCCAGGGAGCCGCCCGTGACGGCGAGAGCCAGCGTTGCTGCGATGAGATATCTGTTCATGGTTCTCCTCGATTTCCCTTGGTTACTGGACGTTGAGCGCGAAGTCGTCGACGACGAAGGAGGTCTGCAGGGTCGAGTCCTCGGTGCCGGTCAGGTAGACGCGGATGGTCTGCCCGATGTACGCCGAGAGATCGAACGACTTCTGAGTGTAACCCGCGGCCGCGTTGAGGTTGGAGTAGGTGGCCAGGGTCTGGAGCAGCGTGCCGGACGAGTTGCGGACCTGCACGGCCAGGGTGTCGAAGGCGGTGGTGGTCGAGGTCTCGGCCGTATCGATGTGCAGCCAGAAGGTCAGGGTCGCCCTGGTGTGGCTGGAGAAGATCGCGACCTGCTGGTAGAGGGTGTCGGTGTGGGTGGTTCCGTAGCCGTCGAGCCACGCCTTCCACGAGCCGCTGTGCGCCGGCTCCGAGGCGGAGGTGTTGATGGCGCCCGAGGTCGCGACCCAGGTGACGTTGCCCGACTCGAAGCCGGGGTTGACCAGCACCTGCGTGCCGCCGCCGCCGGCGGTCACCGTCAGGGTGAGCGGCGCGGTGTGCGTCTTGCCGCCGCCGGTGCCGGTGATCGTCAGGTTGTAGGTGCCCGCGGCGGCCGTGCCGGTCGCCAGGGTGAGCGTCGACGAGCCGGAGCCGGGAGCCGCGATCGAGGTCGGCGCGAAAGTCGCCGTGGCGCCGGACGGCACTCCGGTGACCGACAGCGCGACCGCCGAGTTGAAGCCGCCGCTGACCCCCGTGGTCACCGTCGCGGTGCCGTTGCTGCCGGCCACGACCGAGAGGGAGGTGGGGGAGACGGCGAGCGAGAAGTCGGGTCCCGCGGTCGTGGTGACCGTGAACGCGACGGTCGTCGTGTGCGTCTTGCCGCCTCCCGTGCCGGTGACGGTCACGGTGTAGGTGCCGGCGGCGGCGGTCCCCGCCGTGAGCTTCAGGCTGGAGGTGCCGGAGCCGGGGGCGGCGATCGACGCCGGGGTGAAGGCCGCCGTGGCTCCCGACGGGACCCCCGAGGCGCTCAGCGCGACGGCGGAATTGAAGCCGCCGGAGACCGAGGTCGAGATCGTGGTGGTCGCCGAGCTCCCCTGCGCCGCGGTTACCGCGGAGGGCGAGGCGGAGATCGAGAAGTCGGGCGAGGTGGTCGGATTGAACACGATGTCCAGGATCGGGTGGATCTCGATGCCGTTCGGAGCCACGCCGGTCTGGCCGTGGAGGAAGTCGAACATGCCGACGCCGGTGATGCGCACCGGGATGTTGGCGGTCTGGAAGCTGCCCGAGGGGTTGAACATGGCGTCGAACTTCGAGCGGGCGCTGGTGATCTTCGACAGGAACGGGCTGCTGGAGCCGACGCAGGCGGGGAGCGGGATCTCGCCGATCATCGTGTTGCCGGCGGCGTCCTTCAGCACCAGGTGATAGTCGGAGTCGCTCTCGCTCTTGTATTCGACGAGCGTGGCGTCGAGCACCCAGACGGTCGTCTCATAGGGCGAGACGCGATTGTTGGCGGGGATCGGATTGGGAGCGGGCCAGCCCCGCAGGGTGAGGATGGTGTTCGAGGTCGAGGACCCGAGGTTGACCAACCCCTTGTCGGCGTCGGTGCCGGTCTTCACCGACCAGCGTTCGACGCCACAGCTCTGGGCCTGGAGGTGGGGGGGCGCCAGAGAAGCGCCCATTAGAAAAACGGCGGCGAGCACCACACGGCGGACACTGAGAGACATGAAGGCCTCCTGCATGAAGTAGAACAAATGAAGAGAAAATCAAGACGGTCCAATACATCAGGTACCGCAGGAGTGTCCCAGCGAGCCGGCGCCGGCCGAATCGACGACAGGATCTTGAGAATTTACAAACCGGCGCTCCGGCCGGCGGGGTGCTAGACTGCCCGCAGGCAATCGAAGGCAGGAAAGAACGCAGGTCGAACCCGGGAGGTCTCCATGCTTGGGAGCCGTATACGCCGTTCGCCGAAGTGGCTGGTGCTGTCCCTCCTCGCTCTGGTGCTCCCGCCGGTCTCGGGTTGCCGGATGCCGA
>DASWQX010000745.1:0-1912 GCA_036403495.1 Thermoanaerobaculia bacterium | reverse complement strand
GGGGCGCGCCACGGCCCGGCACCCCCCCGGAGGTGCGCGGTGCCCGTCCCCCCGAGCGCGACCGCCAGCCGGCGGTCCGCGAGGGTCCGCAGGAACGCAAACCGGCGGTGCGCGAGAATCAGCCGCCGGACCGCCAGCCGGTCGTGCGCGAGAACCGTCCCCCCGACCGCCAGCCGGCGGTGAGGGAGAACCGGCCGCCGGACCGCCAGCCCGCCGTGCGCGAGAGCCGGCCGCCCGAGCGGCAGCCGGTGGTCAAGGAGAAGCCGCCGGCGCCCAAGCCCGAGGTCAAGGAGAAGCCGCCGGAGCGCAAGTCGGACGACGACAAGAAGGACAAGAAGCCGCCGCGCGCCTAGCGGTTCCGCCCGGGCATGAATGCCCGGGCTACGTTTCAACCGAAAAGCCTCCTGAAGGAGGCTCAATCCCTCCGCCCGCGAATTGAGCCGGCTTCAGCCGGCTTTTCGTCTCCGTCGTAGCCCGGGCATTGATGCCCGGGCGTCGGAGGCCACCAACCAGCCGATTTGCCCTCCTCTCGTGGGTTCAAGCCCCAGGGTGAAGCTTTCACGGCTACAATCTCCGCTCCCATGCGCTCCTCGTCCCTGTTCCGCATCCTGTTCATCCTGTATTGCATCGAGGCGGGGACGTTCCTCGTGCTGGCGCCCTGGAGCCCGGTCTGGGACCGGATGCTGATCCAGGTCTCCAGCCAGATGGTGCGCGCCTTCGGGCTCTATCCGTTCGTGCGCGCCGCGGTGACCGGCTTCGGGCTGATCCACCTCGTCTGGGGAGCCCACGACCTCGACGACCTCATCTTCCGGCGCCGGGTGCGTGCGACCGACGTTTAGCCTGCTGGCGATCAGCGACCGCGCCGGGCTCGGGGCGCTGGGGATCGACCCCGCGGACTGGCTCCGCGCTCTCGGCGGCGCCGGAACCGGCGGAATTGCGGCCCTCCAGCTCCGCGAGAAGGATCTCGACGATCGCGATCTCTTCACGCTCGCCCGGCTCGCCCGCACCCTCCTCCCCCCTCCCATCCCCCTGCTGGTCAACGGCCGCCTCGACATCGCTCTCGCGGCCGGCGCGGACGGCGTCCACCTGCCGGCCGACGGCGTGCCTGCGCCCCCCCTGCGCGCCCGCTTCGGCGCCGCCGCCGCAGGGACGCTCCTGATCGGCCGCTCCACCCATTCCGTCGCGGAGGTCGAGCGGGCGCGGGACGAGGGCGCCGACTACGCCACCTTCGGCCCGGTCTACGCCACCCCCGGCAAGGGGGAGCCGGTGGGACTCGCGGAGCTGGCGCGCGCCGCCGCCACCGGGCTGCCCGTCTACGCGCTGGGAGGCGTTACACTAGACCGGTTTGGCGAGCTGGCGGCGGCGGGGGCGGCGGGAATCGCAGCCATCCGGCTCTTTCAATCCGTGGATGCGACGAACCTGATGAAGGTGGCGCGGGCCGCTCTGGAGAGCTTCGGCCGCGCCTAGGAGGAGAGCGCTTTGGCAATGGCAACGATCGCAAATCCCGCGGCGGATCCGCAGACGCTGGCCTCCCGGCTGCGCAAGCTCCGCTACCTGCTGGTCTCGCTCGCCGTGATCGTGCTCGACCAGTGGACCAAGTGGCTGGTGGAGGTCCATCTCCCCCACCACTCGACCGAGCCGGTGATCCCCGGCTTCTTCAACCTGACCCACGTGCGCAACACCGGCGTCGCCTTCGGCCTCTTCGCCTCGGACGGCGGGGGCGGCGGGAGCTGGCTGCTGACCCTCCTCGGCCTCGGCGCCCTGGTGGCGGTGGGCCTCTACTTCTGGTACACCCCGTCGCGCGACCGGGTGCTGCTGGCGGCCCTGGCGCTGGTGGTGGGCGGCGCGGTGGGCAACCTGATCGACCGCGTGTCGAGCGGCGCGGTGACCGACTTCCTCGACGTCTTCGTTG
>DASWQX010000744.1:0-4457 GCA_036403495.1 Thermoanaerobaculia bacterium | reverse complement strand
GTCTGGCGGCTCCGCTGGCGAGGGGAGTCGGAGCATTGGTTTTACCTCTACCTCCTGCTGGAATTCCAGTCGGCGCCCGAGCCCTTCATGGCGGTGCGGATGCTGGTCTACGTCGGGTTGCTCCTCCAGGAGCTGATCCGGACCCAGAGGCTGAAGGCCTCCGACCGGCTGCCGCCCATCCTGCCGATCGTCCTCTACAACGGCAAGCGGACGTGGAGAGCGCCTGTCGATCTGCTCAGCCTTTTCGCAGCGGTTCCGGAGGGGCTGCGTAGGCGCCTTCCAAGGTTGGAATACGTGCTCGTGGACGAGGGTTGCCTCACTCGCGAGGAGCGGGAGCAGACCGGGAACCTGGTTTCCGCTCTCGCGCGCCTGGAAACCAGCCGTGACGCCGAGGAACTGGCTCGCTCCACGCGAGAGCTGGCCGTCCTCTTGCCGAGAGGGGAGCAGAACGAGCTTCGACGAATTTTTACCGCCTGGGCGCTGCAGGTGCTACGCCGTACTCACCGAGGCGCTACAATCCCAGAGGTCGAGGATCTGGAGGAGGTCCCTATGCTGGAAGAGCGAATCAGAGACTGGGAGCGCAAAGCTCGGAGAGAAGGGCGCAAGGAAGGCCGTGAGGAAGGTCTCGTTGAGGAGGCTCGGCGCATGGTGCTCCGCCAGATGGAGCGTCGCTTTGGTGCAGTGCCTCGGCGGATCCGAGAACGCGTCAACGCCATCTCCTCGCTTCAGGAGCTGGACGATGTGGCCGACAAGGTCCTGATGGCCGGCTCTCTTCAGGATCTGGGAATCGTTTGAGCGCCGACACCATCCTCCTCGACCTCGCCGCCCGCGGCTCCGCCCTGGTCGCCTATTCGGGCGGCGTCGATTCGGCCGTGGTGGCGGCGCTGGCGTACCGGGCGCTCGGCGACCGCTCGCTGGCGGTGACGGCGGCGGCGGAGACGCTCGCGGGGGCGGAGCTCGACCATGCTCGCCTCGTGGCGGCCGAGATCGGCATCCGCCACGAGGTGGTCACCTACAGCGAGCTCGACGATCCGGAATTCGTGGCCAACCCGAGCCACCGGTGCTACGTCTGCCAGGGGATGCGGATGGGCACCATGGTGCGGCTGGCGGCCGAGCGCGGCTTCGCGGTGGTCTGCGACGGCACCAACGCCTCCGATCCGGGACCGGACCGGCCGGGGCTCCGCGCCGTCCGCGAGCGCGGCGTCTACTCCCCCCTGCTGGAGCACGGGGTGGCCAAGGAGGCGACCCGCGCCCTTGCCCGCTCCTTCGGCCTCTCGGTCTGGGACCGGCCGGCCAACGCCTGCCTCTCCTCGCGCATCCCGCACGGACAGGTGGTCACGCTCGGCAAGCTCCGCCGCATCGAGGCCGCCGAGGAGGTGCTGGCCTCGGAAGGCTTCCGCGTCGTCCGCGTGCGGCACGACCAGGGCGCCGCCCGCGTCGAGGTCGCCCCCGACGAGGTGCCGCGCCTCACCGCGATCTGGAACGACCTCGAGCCGCGCCTGCGCTCCCTCGGCTTCGAGCGGGTCGCCTACGATCCTCAAGGGTACCGCCGGGGCGGCGCGGACCTGACTTCGTGAATCCCGATCAGCTCAAGAGCCTCCTGGAGGCGGTCGCCGCCGGCGAGCGTTCCCCGGCGGAGGCGCTGCGCGACCTGGCGGAGCTCCCCTACGCGGACCTCGGCTTCGCCAAGCTCGACTTCCACCGCGAGCTGCGCAACGGCCTCCCGGAAGCTGTCTACGCCGAGGGGAAACGGACCGCGGACCTCCAGGCGATCGCCGGGCGGATGATCGGTGCTCATGGCAAGGTGCTGGTCACCCGGCTGAGCGCGGAGGCGGCGGCCCTGCTGAAGGCGGATCACCCCGAGGCTGTTTACCACGAGCGGGCTCGCATCCTCACCTTCGGCCAGGGCGAGCCGCTGCCGGGGGCGATCGCTGTGCTCGCCGCGGGGACCTCGGATCTGGGCGTGGCGGAGGAGGCCGCGGTCTGCCTCTCCTGGTTCGGCCACGAGGTCGAGCGCTGCTACGACGTCGGGGTCGCCGGGCTCCACCGGCTGCTCGGCAACCTCCCCGCGATCCGCAAGGCGAACGTGGTCGTGGCGGTGGCGGGGATGGACGGCGCCCTCCCGACGGTGGTCGCCAGCCTGGTTCCCGCTCCGGTCGTAGCGGTGCCCACCAGCGTCGGCTACGGTTCGAGCTTCGGCGGCCTGGCCGCCCTGCTGACCATGCTGAACGGCTGCGCGCCGGGCATCGGCGTGGTGAACATCGACAACGGCTACGGCGCCGCCGTGCTGGCCAGCCGGATTGCGCGCTCGACCAGCATCGCGTCGCCGTAGGAGTAGAAGCGGTACCCCTCGCGGATCGCCTCCGTGTAGGCGGCCAGCACCCGCTCGCGTCCGGCGAAGGCGGAGACCAGCATCAGCAGGGTGGAGCGGGGGAGGTGGAAGTTGGTGAGCAGCGCGTCCACCACCTGGAAGTCGAAACCCGGAGTGATGAACAGCCGCGTCGCGCCGCTCCCCGCCCGCACCTCGCCGTCTGCCACGGCCGCCGCCCCTTCGAGGGTGCGCACGACGGTGGTGCCTACCGCTACGATCCGCCGGCCCTCGGATCGCGCGTGGCGGATCGCTTCGGCCGTGCCCTCGCCGATCTCGTAGCGCTCGCTCTCCATCCGGTGCTCCTCGACCCGCTCGGCGTCGACCGGTTTGAAGGTGCCGATGCCGACGTGGAGCGTCACCCGCGCGATCTCGACGCCGGCCGCGGCGATCTCCTCCAGGAGCCTCGCCGTGAAGTGGAGCCCGGCGGTCGGAGCGGCGACGGCGCCGGGCTGGCGGGCGTAGACGGTCTGGTAGCGCTCGCGGTCCTCCGGCGTGTCCGGCCGGTGGATGTAGGGGGGGAGGGGGATGTGCCCCAGGCGCTCCAAATGGGGCTCGATCGGTTCGGTGAAGCGCAGACGGTGGCGGCCGTCTTCGCGCTTGTCGACCACCTCCGCGGCCAGCCCTTCGAGCTCGATCACGGCGCCCGGTTTGGCGCGCCGGCCCGGTTTGACCAGGGCGTCCCACTCGCGCTCACCGACGCGTTCGATGAGCAGAATCTCCATCCGGCCGCCTCCGGCGCTGCGGCCGAAGAGCCGCGCCGGGATCACCCGCGTGTCGTTGAGCACCAGCAGGTCGCCGGGGTGGAGGAGCCGCGGCAGATCGCCCACCCGGGCGTGCCGCTCGGCGCCCTGGCGGTCGAGCACCAGCAGGCGGCTCTCGCCGCGGGGAGCAGCCTCCTGGGCGATGCTCGCCGCCGGCAGGTCGTAGTCGAAGTCGCTGGTCAGCATAGGGAAAAAAACCAGGGACCCAAGGGACAGCAGGGACACCAGGGACGAAAAAGCCACGGACTTGCGGTGTCTTCTGGTGTCCCTGAAGTCCCTGCTGTCCCTTTCGTCCCTGGTCCCTAGACCACCACCACCCGTTTCAGCACACCCACCGCCACGCCCAGCGCCACAAGCATCAGCAGCCCGGCGCTCCAGAAGGGCCAGGCGGCGCCGGCCGCGGCGAAGATCAGCGTGCCGGCCGGCGGACCGAGGATGCGGGCGAGGGCGCCGAACGAGCGCGAGAGGCCGATCGTGCTCCCCTGCGAGCGCTCGTCGGTGAGCCGGCTGAGGAGGCCGGTGGTGGAGGGGTTGTGAATGCCGTTGCCGACGGCCAGCAGCAGCAGGCTGAAGAACAGCAGCCAGAGCTTCGACCAGACGGCCGGGATCGCCATCGGGGTCAGCGGCAGCAGGAGGAGCCCGAGCGCCATCAGGACGATCCCGGAGAGGATCAGGCGCCGCTCGCCGAACTTGCGGACCAGGCGGCCGAGGAGCCCCCCCTGGACGATCACCAGCACCACACCCACGAAGACGAACAGCCAGGAGGTCTGGCGGGCGCCGAAGCCGAAGCGGGCCTGGCAGAACAGGGCGAGCGTCGTCTCCATCATCGAGAAGCAGAGCATCACCAGGAAGAAGAGGACCATCAGCCCGCGCAGCGGCGTGTCGCGCCAGACGGCGCGGAGGTCTGAGAAGCCCAGCCAGGAGCCGCCGCGGGCGGCGGCGCCCCGCCGCAGCTCGGGCGACAGCGACTCCGGCAGGCTGAAGAACGCGATCGCCAAGTTGAGCGCCGAGAGCGCCGCGGCGGCGAACGGCACCAGCCGGGGGCCGAGGGTCTGGAGCTGCGGCACGACGCTGCCGAGCTGCTCCAGGATGCCACCGAGCGCCGGCCCGAGCACGAAGCCGAGGCCGAAGGCCGCCCCCACCAGCCCCATCGCCTTCGAGCGCTCCTGGGGCGAGGAGACGTCCGCCATGTAGGCCTGGGCGATGGCGTAGTTGGCCGCCGCCACGCCGGAGAGCGCGCGGGCGAGCAGCAGCACGGCGTACGAGGGGGCGAGCGCGAAGATCAGGTAACAGACCACGCTGCCGGCGATCGAGGCGAGCAGCAC
>DASWQX010000743.1:0-1939 GCA_036403495.1 Thermoanaerobaculia bacterium | reverse complement strand
GACGTGGCTGGTCCGCCCTCCCGACGTGACGCTTTACGAGGAGGCCGAGAACATCGGCTACTTCCTGGTCGGGCGGCACACGGGGATGCTGGTCTACACGCCGTTCGCCGCGCTCGGGCTGATCTTCTTCCTCCTCCCCGGCCGGCGGCGGACCGGCGAGCGGTGGGTGCTGCTGGCGGCGGTGACCGCCGTTGCGCTCTTCTTCCTCACCTTCATCGCCTGGAACTGGCAGGGGGGCGGCGGCTTCGTGGGCAACCGCTACTTCGTCACCGCCATCCCGGCGTTCCTCTTCCTGGTGACCGAGATCCGGCCGCCGCGGCTCCTGCTGGCGGGGTACGTGATCGCCGGGCTCTTCCTGGCTCCCCTCCTGTTCACCCCGTTCGGCGCCGCCGTGCCCGAGCCGACGCTCCAGGCGCACGTGCGGAACCTGCCGTTCCGCCTCCTGCCGCTGGAGCTGTCGCTGCGCAACGTGCCGGGCTACGAGCGGGTGCAACTCGGCGACCTGCGCATCGTGGGACGGCGGGAGGTCTTCGTGCCGCAGGGGGACCAGATGTGGGTGGCCGGCGCCAACTCGGTCGAGCTCTACTTCATCGCCTCGCACCCGATCCCGCGCATGGTCTTCCAGGCGACCAACTTCGCGCCCGGCAACCACGTCGAGATCCGGATGGGCAGGGCGCGCGCGGCGATGGACTTCGGCGGCGGCGAGGAGACGCGCCGCGTCCAGCTCGATCCCGGCGCGCCGTTCCGGGTCCGCCGGCAGAAGTGGGCGACGTTCTGGGTCTACCGGATGGTGGTGACCTCGCGCACCGGGAGCGTCCAGCACTGGGTGCGGCAGTACCCGCCGAACAACTGCCCCACCTTTGTTCAGGACGACCGCACGAACGAGAACTTCTACACCGGCCTCGGCCTGGCCTACCTGGGGACGGGCGCGCTGCTCGACGCCGACATCTTCGAGCTCCAATGGGGGAACACGGTGGCGCCGCCGCAGGTGCCGGCGGGCCAGCCGTTCGAGGTCACCACGCGCCTGTTCAATCGCAGCCGCTTCCCCTGGACGGCGGACGGCGCCGCCCGCGTCAACCTCGCCTATCACTGGCTGGACGCGGCGGGGAAGCAGATCGTGGAGGACGGCCTGCGCACGCCGATGCCTTGGCCGGTGCCGCCGGGCGGACGGGTGAGCGTGCGGCAGAAGGTGCTGGCGCCGGCGGCCCCGGGGCACTACATCCTGGAGCTCGACCCGGTGCTCGAGACGGTCGCCTGGTTCGGCCGCAAGAACGGCGGCAAGACCTTGCGGATCCCCATCGAGGTGCTGCCGGGGGAGGCCACCATTGCTCGATAATCTGAAAGCCGACACCCGCCGGCTGCGGATGATCAAGTCCAAGCCGGCGCCCTGGTACGTGATCGAGTCGCTGCTGTTCGAGAACGGCTATCAGGCGGTGGTGCTCTACCGGATCGCGCACTGGTTCAAGAGCCGGGGGGTGCCGGTGCTCGGTCCCCTGTTCGCCCGCCTGGGCCTGCTGCTGACTGGGGTGGAGATCGCGCCCGGCGCGGTGATCGGCCCGGGGCTGCTGATCAGCCACGGCACCGGGCTGGTGATCGGCGGCTACGCGCGGATCGGCCGCGACGCCATCCTCCTCCACGGCGTCACCATCGGCTCGCCCAGCCCGGGCAAGATCGAGAGAATGCCGGTGATCGGGGACAACGTCTTCATCGGCGCCGGGGCGACGGTGATCGGCGAGATCACGGTGGGGGACGACGTCTTCATCGGCGTCCACGCCATCGTGACGCGGGACATCCCCAGCGGCAGCCGGGTGCTGTGCGCGGCGGAGATCGAGGTCACCCCGCGGCGGGAGCCGTAGGGGGGGCGTGTCCTAAGTGCTCGTCACAGAATAACCGCACCAACTCTCCGGGAGCTCAGCCCTTGAGGCGTTCGGCTCCGTCC
>DASWQX010000742.1:0-4616 GCA_036403495.1 Thermoanaerobaculia bacterium | reverse complement strand
AACGGCAACAGCTTCGAGCACCGCTTCAGCTCCACCGAGAAGGTCGAGCGGGCGATCCTCGACACCCAGCCGATGGAGTACCTCTACTCCGACCCCTCCGGCCACCACTTCATGAACCAGGACTCCTACGAGCAGATCACGCTGGACGACGAGGTCCTCGGCGACTCCATGCTCTACCTGCTCCCCAACACCGTCATCCAGATCGACTTCTACGACGAGAAGGCGGTGGGCATCGAGCTGCCGAACACGGTCACCCTCGAGGTCGTCGACACCGAGCCGAGCATGAAGGGGGCCACCGCCAGCGCCTCCTACAAGCATGCCAAGATGGAGACCGGCCTGACGGTGAGCGTGCCGCCGTTCATCGAGGTGGGGACGAAGATCATCATCGACACCCGCGAAAACAAGTATCTGAGCCGGGCGTGAACCCCCAACTCCTCGTCGAAGGGCTCACCTGGTTCGTGGTCTTCCTCTTCTCGACCACGCTCCACGAGGCCGGCCATGCCCTCGCCGCCCTGAAGCTCGGCGACTCCACCGCCTACGAGGGGGGGCAGGTCTCGCTCAACCCCTTCCCGCACATCCGGCGGGCGCCGGTGGGGATGGTCCTGGTCCCCATCGTCTCGTTCATCGCCAGCCACTGGATGATGGGCTGGGCGAGCGCTCCCTACGATCCGCTCTGGGCCCACCGCTACCCAAAACGGGCGGCGCTGATGGCCGCCGCCGGTCCGGCGGCGAACCTTCTGCTGGTGATCGTGGCCGGGGTGCTGATCCGGGCGGGAGTCTGGTCCGGGCTCTTCTACGCTCCCGACAGCGCGAACTTCACGGCGGTCACCGCCGCGACGGCGGGGAGCTGGGCGGCGGGAGCCGTGACGCCGCTCTCGATCCTCTTCTCGCTCAACCTCCTGCTCTTCACCTTCAACCTGCTCCCACTGCCTCCCCTCGACGGCAGCGCCATCCTACCGGGATTCATGAGCGACGACATGGCGCGCAAGTTCCACAATCTCCTGCGCCAGCCGATGTTCTCGATGATCGGCCTGCTCGCGGCCTGGCGGGTCTTCCCGCTGATCTCCAACCCGCTGCAGACGGTGGCGCTCAACCTGCTCTATCCGGGGGCCGGATACCATTGAAGGGAAAGATCCTCGCGGCGGTTATGTTCCTTCTGCTGATCGCCGCCCTGGCGTTCGCCGCGCCGCCGCCCGCGGCCCCTCTCCTGCTGACCGGAGCGCGGATCCTCGATCCCTCCGGCGACCGCCTTCTCGACGGCCAGGACGTGCTGATCGAAAACGGCCGCATTGCCGCTATCGGCGCCACCGGCACTCTCCAGTCACCGGCGGGAACACAGAAGATCGACCTCGCCGGGCTGACGCTGATCCCCGGCCTGATCGAGATGCACTCGCATCTCCTCCTCCACCCTTACGACGAAACCCCCTGGGACGACCAGGTCCTGAAGGAGCCGCTGGAGCTGCGGACGATCCGCGCCGTGGTGGCCGCGAAGGCGACTCTCGAAGCGGGCTTCACGACGGTCCGCGACCTCGGCACCGAAGGCGCCGGCTTCGCCGACGTTGCGCTGCGGGACGCGATCGCGCAAGGGATGATTCCAGGCCCGCGCGTCTTCGCCGCCACTCGGGCGATCGTCGCTACCGGCTCCTACGGACCTTCCGGTTTCGATCCGCGCTGGGAGATCCCCAAGGGCGCGCAGGTGGTGGACGGCCCGATCGAGATGCGCAAAGCCGTGCGCGAGCAGATCGCCGCCGGAGCCGACTGGATCAAGGTCTACGCCGACTACCGCCGCCGTCCCGGTGTCACGACGCCCACCTTCACCCAGGAGGAGATGGCGGCGGCGGTGGACGAGGCGCGAAGCGCCGGGCTGCAAGTCGCCGCCCACGCCTACACCGAAGAGGGGATCCGCCGCGCCGTGCTCGCCGGTGTGAAGACGATCGAGCACGGCACGAACGTTACCGACGAGCTCCTGGCCCTGATGAAACAGAAAGGGGTCGCCCTCGTCCCCACCCTCGCCGCCTCCGAAGCCGTCTCCCGCTACGCCGGCTGGAAACCCGGCGAGCCCGAGCCCCAGCGCGTCAAGGACGCCCGCGCGATGTTCGCCCGAGCCCTGAAATCAGGGGTGACGATCGCCAACGGCAGCGACGTCGGCGTCTTCGCCCACGGGAAGAACGCCCGCGAGCTGGAGCTGATGGTCGCCTACGGCATGTCGCCGGGACAGGCCCTGAAGGCGGCGACGATCACCGCGGCGAGCGTTCTGCGCAGAGACAAGGACCTGGGACGGATCGCCCCGGGCTACTTCGCGGACTTGGTGGCGGTGAAGGGCAATCCGCTGGCGGATATCTCGGTGATCGAGAGGCCGGTGGTGGTCATCAAGGGCGGAGAAGTAGAGGCGGACCGGCGGTCGGTGATCGATCTATAGTCCGCGAGGTCCCGGCTGGTCCAGCACGAGGGAGAAGCGCTCTCCTCGTGAAGAACGGTAGACGGAAAAACCACGGCGATCGAGCGTCAGGAGCTCGAAGACTCCCAGATGCTCGGCCAAAAGCACCAACGTGGCATCGGCGTAATCCATTGGCGTGCCGGCATACTTTTCCATTCGCTGAGCGGCATCCGCCAAAGCATCAGCTCCGCTGAAATCCAGAACCTGAATCCCGCTCTGAGCGACGAATTCAGCGAGAAGAGTTGGGCCTTTACGGGCCTTGGCAACAAAGTGCATGGCTTCGGTGATGACGGCGCTGGTCGTGAAAAGCTGTCCCGCAAAGGGGTCGAGTCGAGTCACGACCTGGGGATGTTCTTTCTCCGACGCGACGAGGTAGGAAACCAGCGGCCCGGTGTCAAGAAGCCAGGCTCTCAAGATCGCCAGTTACGCTCCCGAATCTCGCGCTGCCAAGAGTCGGAGCTGTCGGGCGGAAGATCGAGCTGTCCTCGCAGGTGTCCCGTGCGGGATGACAAGGGGCGCTCCTCAAGAGCTTCGCTCAAGATCTCACGGGCGACCTCCGAGACAGTCTTACCCTGGACCTCGGCTCGCTGCTGGAGCGCCGAGCGAAGTCTCTCATCGGTCCTGATCGTCAACGTCGCACGCATGAATGCAGTGTACTACAAAGACCCCGATGGAGCTGGCGGCGGCGGACCCGTCTCCTTCTTCGGCCCCATTCCCGGCTGATACAGCACCGGCCGCCCCGCCTTCTCCTTCGCCTCCTGGACCATCTTCCGCACGTCCGCCAGGAGCTTTTTGGCGTCGTAGACGATCCCGTCCTTGATCGTGTATTTGACGCCGCCGACGCGCACCGCCTCATTCTTTTCGTTCAACTGGATGGCGCCCGTGCCGTAGAGCACGGCCAGGTTCTCCAGCGGGTTCTCTTCGACCACCACGAGGTCCGCGAGCTTGCCCGGTTCGACCGAGCCGATCTCCCTGTCCATTCCCAGCGCCTCCGCCCCCTTCAGGGTGGCGGCACGGATCACCTCCAGAGGATGGAACCCGGCCTCGCGCAGCAGCTCCAGCTCGCGGACGTAGGCGAAGCCGTAGAGCTCGTAGATGAAGCCGCTGTCGGTGCCCACGGTCACCCGGCCGCCGCGGTTCTTGTACTCGTTGACGAAGGCCATCCAGAGGCGGTAGTTGTTCTTCCAGTCGATCTCGTTCTCGGTCGTCCAGTGATACCAGTAGGCGCCGTGCGATTCACGGCTGGGAGCGTAGAAGTCCCAGAGCGAGGGGAGGGTGTACTCGTCGTGCCACTCAGCGCGCCGGGCTCGCATCAGATCGCGGTTGGCCTCGTAGATGTTGAACGTGGGATCGATCGTGAAGTCGAGCTTGATCAGCTCGTCCATCACCTCGTTCCACCGCTTCGAGAACGGCGGCGCCGCCTGCTTCCACAGCCTGCCGGCCTCGCCGAAGCGGTGGGACTCGTCGGCGTAGTTGTAGTCGAGCGGGTAGTCCTGGATCGTGCGGTCGTCGAACAGCGCCTCGGGGAGGCCATACCAGTGCTCCATGGTGGTGAGCCCCCAGCGGGCCGAGGTGAGGACGTTGACCCGCGCCACGTCCATCTGCGCGTGGTGACAGGCAGAGCGCAGCCCCTTCTTCCGCACCTCGTCGATGGCCGCCTGCATGATGTCCGGCCGGTAGCCGAAGAACTTGACCCCGTCGGCCCCCTTGGCGGCGATCTGGTCGACCCACCGCCGCGCCTCCTCCGGCTTGGTGAACGGCTCGTCGTGGCCTTGACCAAAAAAGATGTAGGACTTGATGCGCGGGGCGGTGATCTCGTTCTTGGCGCTCTTCGCCTTCTGGTCGAGCGTCCAGTCGAGGCCGTTGCCGCTCCCGGGATCGCGGACGGTGGTGATGCCGTGCCCCAGCCAGAGCTTGAAGACGTACTCGGCCGGGGTCCCCTGCTCCTTGCCGCCGATGTGCCCGTGCATGTCGACGAAGCCGGGCAGGACGTACATGCCGTGGAGGTCCATCTCGTGGTCCCCCTCGCCGGCCTTGGGCCGCTTGTCGGGATCGGGCGCCACCCCCGGGCTGCCGACCGGCACCACGTCGGCGATGCGGTTCTTCTCGATCACGACGTCGACCGGCCCGATCGGCGGCGCGCCGGTGCCGTCGATCACCGTCACGCCGCGCAGGATCA
>DASWQX010000741.1:0-5627 GCA_036403495.1 Thermoanaerobaculia bacterium | reverse complement strand
TGGCGCGCCTCTCCGGCCAGGGGGACGCCGTGCCGCTCTTCCAGCGCGCCCTCGCCATCCGCGAGGCAGCCCTGGGGCCCGAGAGCCCCGAGGTCGCCGAGGCGCTCAACGATCTCGGCACGGCGTTCGCCGCGCGGGGCCGCTTCGACAAGGCGGAGGCGACCCTGCGGCGAACGCTGGCGCTCCAGGAACGGCTTTGGGGGGACCGCGATCCAAGGGTCGCCAAGACCCTGCACAACCTTTCCGGAGTCGCTCTCTACCGCGGCCGGCTGGACGAGTGCGAACGGCTCCTCCGGCGCGCCCTGGCGATCCGGGAGGGAGCTCTCCCCGCGCGGGCGGTCGCTCCGATCGCCAATGGAAGAGACTCCAGGACACTTGCAACACCAGATGCCAAAGCACCGAACCCAAGGGGGGCTCACTCGGGAGACTGCCTATCTCTACGAGGACGAGCACGGCGCCCTGGAAGAGGTGCCTCGTCGATGGCCGGCCGCGCTTGTGGCGAAGCCAGGCCAGGAATTCCGAGTTTCGGGTTCAGCCTTGTCACGTCCAGGCTGTCTCCCCTTTCTGAGTCGGTTATGGGACCGCCACGCGATGGTAGGGATGTCCGCTCAGATTGCTGCAATCGAACGTAACGAAAGGAGTCGAGCCTGGATTGAGCGGGTCCACCCCCGGGGCGTAGATCCTGCCCTGGCAGGTCACGTTGATGGTGCTGAAATTCACCGAGAACTGGTACACGTAGTCCACCACCGCCGCGCCCGCGTACGTCGCCGACGGCACCGTCCCCGCGAAGTTGAGGTTCAGGAAGCGCGCCGAGAGCTTCCTCGGCCCAATCGCCCTCCAGGAGCCGATGCTGTCGCTGAACGTGAGCCCCCCGGCGCCGACCGTGACCTGGTCCGAGGTGGTGAGGATCGCCGTGACGTCATCGTGGATCTGGAGGATCTCGGCCGCCGGCGGCGTAGGCGACGTGAAATAGGTGCCGGTAAAGCCGTCACTGCCGCCGGGCGGGTCGGCCGCCGCGACATGAGCTCCAAAAGCGAGCAGTCCGAGAATCGAGAGCAGGTGCGCGATCTTCATGGGATTTCTCTCCTTTTTCGGTCAGTCAATCATCACGCCGGCGGATGTCGCCGTTTGAGGATAGCGGTCTCGATCCGCCTTGGGTATCATCTCTAGGGAGGATCTTTGGGCGCCTCGGCATCCTCTCTAGAGAGGATGCCGGCCCGCCTGAAAGGGTGGGTTGAAGCTCGTTATCGCCTGCATGCGGCGGGGGGGCCGCGAGCATCGGAGGGTTGGCGTTGCGAACCCAGGGCGTTGCCCTGGGCTCAACAATCCCGGGCTTTCAGCCCGGAAGGGCCCCGGAACGCATGTGCGAGTTGGCGTCGCGGTCTTCCTTCTCAACAGCGACGCTGTCCGGCGCTGTGCGAAGGGTGTCGCCAGGTTCTCCTCGGCGATGGCATCTTGGCCGGGCCAACGGTCCGGGATTACTTAGCCCAGGGCAACGCCCTGGGTTGACGGACATCCAATCATATTCAGTTGCGGCCTGAAGGGTCGCGGCGTCTCTCCTGCGCCTCCCGGACCACGTCGGAGTAAGCGCCTTCTTCGAGGAGGACCGGGAGGATCTTGAGACGGGACCGCGCCTTGAGAAGATAGCTCTGAGCCAACGAGACGTTGGTCACAGCTCGAACACCTCACCCGGGCGGTAGTCGGGCTTGAGGTCCCAGAACCAGGCGTTGCCGAGCCAGACTTACGGGGCGGTGCCCGGGATGGCCCTCGCCATGCACTTGCTCACCTGGAACGGGCAGGTGCGGATGCGGTACCCGTAGGTGGAGCCGGCCGTCACGGCGGTGTCGACATACGCGCGTTTGGAGGTGGATGCGATGCCGGCGAAGGGGCCGTCGCAGCCGCCGTCCGCGCGCTCCACCACGTAGCTGGTCACCCGTGGCACGGCGGACCATGCGAGGCGCGCCTGCCGCTTGGCCGCCGTGGCGCTGAGCCTGGCGCCCGCGGCCGGGCAGGCGTAGAGCGGCTGGGCGGTCTGGGCGATGAGCGCGATGGCCGCCTTCTCGGTCGGCCATGAATAATCCTGATCGAACATCAACGATTCGCTGTCGAGGGGCGAGATCTGAGTGACGGTGTCGCGGCAATCCGAGTGCTGAAGCTGATCGAAGCAGGGGCAGACGTCGCGGTGGGTGATGTCTTCGTTGAGATCGATCGCGGTCACGCCGATCTGCCAGAACGGGCAGTGGTCCGTCTGGCACATCGCGTCCGTGTTGCGCACGATCCTGGCGGGATCGATGATGTTGCCATAGGTGGAATTGGCCGCGACGAAATCATCGCCGAAGGCGACGCACCCGGGGCAGTCGGTGGCATCCCAGTTGTAAAGATTCATCAGGCCGTCCTTATTGCCGTCGAAGGCGGTCTGATCCATGTTGAGCACGCGCCACATCGAGGCGGCCGGATGCATGCGGGTGTAGGCCGTGGAGCCGCACAGCCCGACCTCCTCACCGCTGACGAACAGGAACTTCACCGGGTACCGCCAGGCATAGCCCTGGAAGATCCGCATCGCCTCGAGGAGCGCCGCGCCGCCCGACATCGCGTCGTCGGCTCCCGGCGAATTGTTGGCGTCATTGGCCGGGCTGTCCGAGATGGTGTCGTAGTGAACGAGAAAGAGGATCTGCTGATTCTGCGCGTAATCGATTTGAGCCGGCAGCGTGAAGACGAGGTTCTGCCAGGTCTGCGAGCCCTGCTGGGCGGTGCACCCCGAGTCCGCGGAGGTGTAGCTCTCGCGCACGGCGTTCGGTCCAGTGAAGCCCCAGCCCGCGGCCTTGTCTTCCAGGTACTCGGTGGCGAACGGATTGCCGAGCGGGTCGCCGGTGTTGTTGAGCGGGAACATGTAGTTGGAGGCGCGGGTGCGGATGCGGCAGTCATCGCAGTAACCGGGGATGGTCACGTCGCTGTCGCCGGACAGATCGCGGACGTCCTGGAACCAGCTCTCCTGGCGGGTGGCGTCGACGATCTTCCGCACCAGCAGGTTGGTGGCCGGCCGCGCCGCTCGCTTCGAGGGGGCCGCGGCGTCGGCGGCATGCAGGCGGACCGGCGGGAGCGCGACGCGGGGCACGCCATGGAACAGAGCGAGCAATTTGAGCCGCGGCAAGCTCATCTCCAACCCTGCCGGGATGAGATAGAGCATCGCCCGATCGTTGATCCGGAAGCGCTGCACGCCGATGAGCGAGGGAGTAGAAATCGCGGGAGGAGAGATCGCGCGGTCGTGGCTGAGGACGTGGATGCCCTCGCCGCGGTCGCGGGCGCTGAAGATCGGTTCGACGCCTTCGGCGCGCAGCTCGTCGAGCTGGTTGCCGGAAGGCCCGGCGATGACCACACCCTCCTCGCGGTCCCAGATGGCAACGGAAGCATCCCGGAGGATCGCCTCGCTGTCGGCCGGGAACAGCGCGATCCACAGGTCGCGGTCGGCGCCCGGTCCCGCGGCCCCCGCCGCGACGGACGCGGCTGCCGGAAGACCTGCGAGGCAGATCAGCAAAAAGAATCCCGCTGCTACGTTTCGCTTGATTAAATTCATGTGCCGCCTCCTTGTCTATCCCTAAATTGTATACCAGAAGGGATTGTTGAGGAGGCGGCGGCTCGGGAGGGATGAGGGGGACTTCCCCCTCGTTGGGGGACCCCTCTCCCTCGGTGGGGAACCCTTCGGCTTGGGTGGGGAACCCCTCGTACTCGCGGGGAGACCCCTCTCCCTCGGTGGGGAACCCTTCGGCTTGGGTGGGGAACCCCTCGTACTCGCGGGGAGACCCCTCTCCCTCGCGGGAATACCCCTCGTACTCGTTGGGGAACCCCTCGTACTCGTTGGGAGACCCCTCGTACTCGCGGGGAGACCCCTCGTCCTAGTTGGGAGACCCCTCTCCCTTGCGGGGAGACCCCTCGCCCTTGTTGGGAGACCCCTCTCCCTCGCGGGGAGACCCCTCGTCCTTGTTGGGAGACCCCTCTCCCTCGCGGGGAGACCCCCCGTCCTTCTTGGGAGACCCCTCTCCCTCGCGGGGAGAGCCCTCGTCCTTGTTGGGAGACCCCTCGTCCTTGTTTGAGGTCCAGTCGAAGATATCTAGATCTCGCCAGGCCAGCAGTTCTCCTCGGCTGCGCACCTGTGACTCTTCGCCCCCATAGATGACGATCCGGCGGGCGATGCGGGGAGCCTCCTGCCCGGCGAGTGCCGCGGTGAGACGTTCGAAGGCATCGAAGTAGCGGCTGGACGGCGTCTGTGCTGACTTGATCTCGACCAGCGTGAGATCGGTCCCTCGCTCCAGGACCAGATCGATCTCCAGCCCGCCGCTGTCGCGGTAGAAGGAGAGCCGTGGTCGCTGTCCTCGGTGGAGATGCGCCTTGGCGATCTCGGCCACGGCCCAGGTCTCGAACAGGGCTCCCCGCAACGGATGGCTCTCGAGCTGGCCTGGGCTCTCGACGTTGAGAAGGGTCGCTGCCAGACCTGAGTCGTAGAAGTAGAGCTTGGGGGACTTGATGAGCCGCTTGCCCAGGTTCGCGAAGAACGGCGGCAGGCGAAAGATGATGTAGCTCGCCTCCAGCACCGACAGCCAGGAACGCGCCGTGGGCTGCGAGATGCCGCAGTCGTTGGCCAGGGAGGAGAGGTTGAGGATCTGACCGGTGCGGCCGGCACAGAGGCGGAGGAAGGTCTGGAAGAGCAGCAGGTCGCCGATCTTGATGAGCTGCCGCACGTCGCGCTCCACGTAGGTGGCGATGTAGTCCGTCAACCATTCATGGGCCGGGAGGCTCCGCTCGTAGATCCGCGGATAAGCCCCCTGCCAGAGCAGCGTGTCGAGGTCCGCGGGCGGATTCGGGAAGCGGCGGACCTCCTCCAGGGAGAGCGGCAGCAGCTCCGTCAGCGTGGTGCGGCCGGCGAGAGATTGGGTCACCGCGTCGACCAGCGCCAAGTTCTGGGAACCGGTGAGCAGGAAACGGCCCGGGCGAGGGTCCTCGTCGACCAGACCCTGAAGGTAGGAGAAGATCTGCGGTACCCGCTGGACTTCGTCGATGATGGCGCCGTCCCCGTAGCGCGCCAGGAAGGCGACCGGATCCTCCTGGGCAAACTCCCGCTGGGCCGGATTCTCCAGGGAAACGTAGGGGAGATGCGGGAAGGCCATCCGGCTGAGCGTCGTCTTCCCCGATTGGCGCGGTCCGGTCAGCGTCAGGACCGGATACCGAGTCGCCAGGTCGAGGAGTCGAGGCTGGAGGAGCCGCTCGATCATGGACCGAGGATATCAGACCGTGCAGATTGAAAGTTGGAGTTTCAATTTGCACGATTGCTCAGTCCTCTCGACCGCTCCGCGGTGATGGTTACCTTGAAATTCTAACAGTCGCCGATAGATTTTCAAGGTACTGAGCGGAACCGGTGCTCGGGCGTCATTAGGAATCGTCACAGAATAACTGCACCAGTTCCCCGGAGCACGGCAGCCCCAGGACGTCTGGTTTCGTCCGGCCCAACGGGCCGGGAGAACGGAGCCCAGGGCTGAGGCCGAAGGCCGATGCCCTGGGTGGGAGGGAGGACAATCCGTTGCGGCCTGAAGGGCCGCGGGAGCCTTCTTGCCGAGTCGGGTTCTCGCGACCCT
>DASWQX010000740.1:0-3025 GCA_036403495.1 Thermoanaerobaculia bacterium | reverse complement strand
CCGCCCGGGCATAAATGCCCGGGCTACGCTTCAACCAAAAAGCCTCCTGAAGGAGGCTCAATCCCTCCGGCGGCTGTTTGAGCCGGCTTTAGCCGGCTTTTCGTTTCCACCGTAGCCCGGGCATTTATGCCCGGGCGGGGGCGGCGGCAGGAGTCCGTCCCCTACCGCCCCAGCGGCCCGTTCCCCAGGTGCTCGGCCTTCCACCGCATCGCCATCAGGATGCGGTTGCGGCCGCTCGGATGATCGAAGAACATCCACTCCTCGAACGGTCCGGGGGAGAGCTTGCGGTACTCGCTGAGCTGCATCGCCGCCTCGGCCATGCCGTCGGGCTCGCGGGCGGCGTTCAGCCCGAAGATGTCGGCCTCCGATTCCGAGGTCCGGATGTGCGTATTGATCACCGGCGTCAGCACGAAGGCGTAGAGCGAGAAGAGCGCGGCGAGCAGCGGCAGGCCGGCGGGATCGCCGACGCCGCGGACCTCCCAGTGGGCGCCCCAGCGGGCCACGGCGCGGTCGAAGCCCCAGCGCAGGAAGGCGAAGCCGATCAGCAGCACGACGCCGAAGAAGAGGAGGCTCTTGCTGACGTGGTGGAGCACGTAGTGCCCCATCTCGTGCCCCATGACCGCCTTGACCTCCGCCGTCGAGGCCCGCCGCAGGAGGTTGTCGTTGAGCGCGATCCGGGTGGTCCCGAAGAGCCCGGCGACGTTTGCGCTCACCCGGTTGGTCTGCTTCGAGGCATCGACCACGTAGACGTGCTCGGCCGGAATGCCGTTGGCCCGCGCCAGCGACAGGATCGGCCCGCGCAGGGTGGGGTCGGTCAGCTCGGTGTACTTGTTGAAGATCGGCTCGATGAACACCGGTCCCAGGGCGATGCCGACGACGAGGAAAAGGAGGGCCACCACCGCGCCCCAGATCCACCAGGTCCGCGGCGTCTTGCGGACCACCGCGTAGAGGGCCGTCAGCGCGAGGCCGCCGAGCACCAGGCCCAGCCCAAGCCCCTTGAGCTGGTCGACCAGCCAGGGGCCGAAGGTCTGCGTCGCGAGGCCGTACTTGTGCTCGCGGAAGTAGTCGGTATAGACCGCCAGCGGGAACGACAGCAGGGCCGAGGCCAGGATGTACTGCAGCGCGTAGAGCCAGGTCTGCAGCGTCCGGAAGCGGGTCATCCGCTCGGCGAGGTCGCGCATGCCGGCGGAGAGCCGGGTGCCGAGCAGCAGCCAGGCGACGCCGAGCCCGTAGAGGAAGCTCCAGAGGGTCAGCCAGTACCCCCCCTCGAAGTAGGCATCCGAGCGCGCCCGCTTCTCCGGGCTGAGGGTGGCGAGATAGGCCTCGGTGGCCGCCTGGGGATCGAACCCCGGCCCGCCGACCGCGGCGGCGGGGACGACCGAAACCACGGGAACGGTGGGAGCGGTGGCGGCCGGGGTAGGGAGTGCCGGCGGAGCCTGGGCGGCGGCGGCACCCGCGAACGTCGCGAACGTGGTTCCGGAGAGCAGGAGCAGCCAGAGCCACACCATGGCCTGGGGCGATGATCTTCTGTGCATTTGGACTTCCTCCTTGACGGACTCTATACGCTCGGCCGCCGCCGCTGTTTCGCCCCGCCCCGGCGCCCCTTCTCGCGACCCGAGGTAGATTTTGTGGTAGCAATATGCTAAAAACTTCCAGAACTTCCGACGTCGAAGGCCGGGTACGGCGAGGACGGAGGGTGAGCCTCGCCAGGATCCTCGCGTGCCGCAAGCGCGTGAGCCGTCCGCCCGGGAGGGTGGCCGCTCCTTTCGTTGGGCCCCTCTTGCGCCTGGGCTTTGCCGCCGGTTTCATCACGATCTCGTGGAGCGGAGCGCCGTGGAGCAAGATCTACCGATCATCCAGATTCGCAACTGCCTGCTGGTGAGCATCCAGACGGAGCTGCACGACCGTCTCGCCCTGGACCTCCAGGCGTCGCTGATGGACCGTGTCCGCACCGTCAACGCCCGCGGCGTCATCCTCGACGTCTCCGCGGTGGAGGTCATCGACAGCTACATCACCCGCATCCTGAACGACATCGGCAAGTCGGTGCGGTTCATGGGCGCCGAATGCTTCATCGTGGGTATCCGTCCGGCGGTGGCCATGACGCTCATCGAGATGGGGGTCGAGCTCGACTCGGTCCACACCGCGCTCAACCTCGATCTCGCGATGGAGAGGCTCGAGCTGCTGCAATGAAAACAGTGGAGAAGGAGATCGGGTCGATCCTCACGGGGACGATCTCGTCGATCACCCAGCGGAGCATCTTCAACCGCCTGGGGGGATTGGCGACGACCCCGGTCCAGCAGCTCAGCGCCGGCGACCGCGAGACGATCATGCGCGAGCTCGAGAACTCGGTGCGACTGTTCGCCCGCAGCAACAGCTCGCAGCTCATCGCCTCGTGTGCGCGCGCGCTCTCCCCCGGCAGCGCCACGGGCGCGGCGGGCAGCCTGGGATCGCTGTCGCCACCCCCCTCCGGCCTGGCGCTGGCGCCGAAGAAGATGCCGATCGAGCAGGAGAAGGACATCGCCACCGCCCGCCTGGAGGCGTGGAGCGAGGCGGTGCGCATCGGCCTCTCCAAGTTCGCCTCGGTGAAGGTGGCGACGGCGGTCTCGGAGCTGGCGCGCAACATCGTCTTCTACGCCGGCACCGGCACCGTCGAGCTGCGCTCGGTCAAGGATGACAAGGGGGTGGCGGGCCTGCAGATCATCGCTTCGGACCAGGGCCCGGGCATCCCCCAGGCGAAGCTCGAAGAGATCTGGGCCGGCACCTACAAATCGCAGCGCGGGATGGGAAAGGGGCTGGTCGCGGTCAAGAAGCTGGTGGACGTCTTCCACCTCGACACCCGGCCCGGTATCGGCACCACGGTGACGTGCGTCTTCAAGGGGGAACGTTGAGAACCGGTGGTTTCAGCCGTCCGTACAAGGGCCTGTCGATCTGCGGCGACAGCTTCCTCATCGAGGAGCGCCGGGGGACGACCCTGGTCGCCGTGGTCGACGGGCTCGGCCACGGCTACGAGTCGTCGGTGGCATCC
>DASWQX010000739.1:0-7412 GCA_036403495.1 Thermoanaerobaculia bacterium | reverse complement strand
GCAGTCCGGGTGTCTTCTCTCGGATCCTTCCAGGCTTTCCGCCTGCTGCGGCGCGCCTATGGCGCCGAACCGGCCGGCACCCGTGCGCACGTGCTCGGGCGCTTCCTTTCGTGCCCCTTCCCGCGGGTGCTCGCGCACGTTCCGCCGGGGGGCCGGCTGTTGGACCTCGGAGCAGGACACGGGATCTTCGCACAACTCGCCCTCGCGGCGGGAGCCCGCGAGGTCGTGGCCGTCGAGCCGGACGGCCGCAAGGTCTTCCACATCCCGCGGCATCCGCGGCTGCGGGTGGTCAACGGCTACCATCCGTCGGTGCGCGGCCGTTTCGACGCGGTGACGATCTTCGACGTCCTCTACCGCCTGCCCAAGGAGGACTGGGACCCGCTGCTCCGCTGGGTGCGCGAGCGGCTGGCGCCCGGCGGCGTCTTCCTGCTCAAGGAGATCGACCCCGAGCACCGCGCGAAGGCGCTCTGGAACCGCGCCCAGGAGCGCGGCGCCGACCTCCTCGGTCTGACCCTGGGCGAGGCCTTCAGCTACGAGACGCGCGGCGAGATCCGCGACCGCCTGCTGCGTGCCGGTTTCACCTCATTCGAGGCGGAGGAGATCGGCGGCGGCTACCCGCACGCGCACATCCTCTACTCGGCAAGGTGATCCCAGGCAGGCTTTGCTCCAGGGGTTTGGTACCATCGCGCGCATGCACCTCAGCTCCCGTTGGCTCTCCTCTCTCCTCATGCTCCTCCTCGCCGCCCCTTCCCTGGCGGCTGTGCCGCCCGCGATCTCCGGCCTCTCCTTCTCGCCCGACGGCGGCAAGGTGCTGGTCTCCATGGACGCCGACGGCGTGCCGAACGCCTGGGCCCTGCCGGTGGCCGGCGGCCCGGCGATGCAGCTCACCCGATCGCCGAAAAACCCCGTCTGGACCCTCGGCTACTTCCCGCGCGACGAGCGGCTGCTCTACCGCAGCGGCCCGGCCGGCGACGAGAACCACCTCTTCGTGCGCGAGCTGGACGGCAAGACGGTCGAGCTCTTCCCCGGGCAGGCCAGCTACTTCGTGGGCTGGGTCGCCGACGGTCCCGCCCTGCTGGTGGAGATCGAAAACGGGGGATCGCAGTCGCGCGACCTCTATCGGATCGCGGCCGACGGCTATGCGAAGACGCTGGTCAACCGCAACAGCTCCCAGCTCGCGCGGCTGGTCCTGGCCTCCCCCGATGGCCACTACCTGGCCTACCGGGAGAGCAGCAACGATCTGATCCGCAACATCCGGGTCCGCGACCTGAAGTCCGGCAAGGACCGCTCGCAGCTGGTTGGCGATGGGTTCACCGTCCATATCCCCGTGAGCTTCAGTCCGGACAGCTCGTCGCTGCTGGTCCTCGACGATATCGACAAGGAGTTCAAGACGCGCGAGTTCCGCGCCCTGGGGAGCTGGGACCTGACGACCGGCGCCAGCCGCGCGCTGCTCGAGAAGAGCTGGGACGTGCTCGACGCCCTCTACTCCCCCGACGGCAAGCGGCTGGCGGTCGTCGCCGGCGGCGACACGCGCTCGGACCTCGAGCTCTACGACGCCGCGACCCTGCAGCCGATCGCGCTGCCGGCCTATCCACCGGTCGGCGACGTGGCGGCGGTCGCCTTCTCCCGCGACGGCCGGGAGCTCGCCTTCCTCGCCAGCGGCGGCACCGCGCCGCCGGCGGTGTGGGTCTACGCCCTCGGCAGCCCCTCCAGCCTAGGCGCGCCACGGCGGTTGGGCACGGTTGAGGCCACCGCGGGGATCGAGGGGACGGTGATCCGCGTCAAGGCGCCCGACAAGACCGAGATCCCGGGCATCCTGTACAAGCCCGCGCAGGCCTCCCCCGGCCACAAGGTGGCGGCGGTCGTCTGGATCCACGACGGTCCCAGCGGCCAATCACGGCTGGGCTTCGACCCCTTCGTCCAGGCCCTCGTCCAGCGCGGCTACGCCGTCTTCGCGATCAACGAGCGGGGGAGCTCCGGCTACGGCAGGGCCTTCCTGCAGCTCGACGACCGCCGCCACGGCACGCAGGACCTGGACGATTGCGTCGCCGCCAGAGACATGCTCGCCGCGACCGGCTGGGTGGATCCGGCGCGGATCGCCCTCGGCGGCGTCGGGTTCGGCGGCTATCTCACCCTGACCGCGCTCGCCTTTCGCCCTCAGGAGTTTGCCGCCGGCATCGACCTCTTCGGCATCGCCAACTGGCAGCGGGTGCTGGACGGCCTCCCGTACTCGTCCGCCGAGCGCACCATCCTCGCCGACGAGATGGGCCACGCCGGCTCGCAGGCGACGAATCTCTGGGCTCCCTACCAGAAGGGGAGCGAGATCGTTCGGCCCCTGATCGTCGTCCAGGGCGCGCGCGACGCCCTGGCGGTCCCCGCCGAGGCCGCCGAGCTGGTGGCTGCGATGAAAGCGAAGGGGCGCGCGGTGGAGGAGATCGTGCTGCCGGACGCGGCCCACGCCCTCGTCCTGCGGGCCGACCGCGAGAAGGTCTACAAGGCCGTCGCGGACTTCCTCGACAGGAACCTCAAGGCCGCCGCTTCGAAATGAAGTCGTAGGGAGAGCTTGTGGCCTGCGACCTCACCCTCGGTCCCTCTCCTAAAGGAGAGGGAGGGCCCGGCTGGGGCCGCATCGCAGTCGTCCCCCTTCTCCTTTAGGAGAAGGGGATAGGGGATGAGGTCGCAGGCCACGGAGGCCGCTCGAAGCGGGGCTCAGCGCCGCTTCGAAATGAAGTCGTCGAGCAGGGCGCGGGCGATCGAGAGGCGCGACGGCAGGCCGGGCAGGCGGTCGATCCCGAACCAGCCGGCGTCCTCGATCTCGCCCTCCTGCGGGCGGATCTCTCCCGAGTCCCAGTCGGCCACGAAGCCGATCATCAGCGAGTGCGGGAAGGGCCAGGGCTGGCTGCCGAAGTAGCGGATGTTCCGCACCTCGACGCCCACCTCCTCGCGGACCTCGCGGGCGACCGCCTCCTCCAGCGATTCGCCGGGCTCGACGAAACCGGCGAGCGTGCTGTAGACGCCGGGCGCGAAGTGGGGGGAGCGGGCGAGCAGGAGCTCCTCCCCACGCTCGATCCGCATGATCACGGCCGGCGAGATGCGGGGGAACTGCTGCAGCCCGCAGCGCGGACAGACGCGCGCGAGCTCCTCGGGCTGCCGCGCCGTCTCCGCGCCGCAGCGGCCGCAGAAGCGGTGATTGCGGTTCCACTCGACGATCTGCGCCGCGCGGCCGGCGAGCTTCCAGGTGTCCTCGTCGAGCACCCCCCAGAGGCGGCGCAGCCCCTGGAAAGCGAGCCCCTCCGGCAGCTCGACGGCGGCCTCGCCGGGGATTCCGACCGTCCAGGCTTCCGTGCCCTCCAGGCTCCCGGCGATCAGCGGCTCTTCCGCGGGCAGGCCGAGAGCGGCCCACTCGGCGGCGGTCGGTACGCGGGCGGCCGAAGCTTCCTGGATCACCAGCAGCTCGCCGCCGCGAAAGGCGAACCAGGCGGCCGATCCGGCGTCGCGGCTCACGTGCGGGGCGGGGGGCCGCCCGCGGGGAGGCTCCCCAGGTAGTCGGCGAAGACCTGGTTGAACAGGGCGCCCGGCCGCCGGCCGCGCAGCACCTCGACCGCCCGGGCTCCCTCCATCCCCATGTAGACCAGGATCAGCCCCGCCAGCAGCGCCGAGCGGTTGAACCCCATGCCGCAGTGCGAGAGCACGCGGTGCCCCTCCTGGACGAGCGACGCCGCCATCCGCGCCACGGCGTGCAGCTTGGCCATGTCCGGCAGCTCCTCGTCGTAGATCGGGAAGTAGAGGTAGAGGATATGGTTCGGCATCGTGGGGATGCCGAGGTCGACATCCCCCTCGAGGTCGATGACGACGGTGATCCCGTGCTCCTCGACGTACTTCCAATCCTCGATCCGCGGGGAGAGGAAGAGGCAGCCGGTCTCCTCCAGGCAGAAGACGTTCATCGCTGAGCCTTTCCTGTCTCAGAGCCGCCAGTACTCGAACTTCTTCTTGTCCGGGTTCCAGAAGATGTGGAACGCGTCGCAATGATCGTCGTGCAGGTTGAGCCCCACCCCCTTGAGGGAGTGTCCCGACCGCGTCTTCTCCTCGTCGCCGAGGGGCTCGACGGTGAGCTTGGCTTCGGCCGAGCAGAGGGCGTCCTCGCCGCCGCCGCCCACCGGGAACTCCAGCGT
Source organism: Thermoanaerobaculia bacterium (assembly GCA_036403495.1). Lineage (GTDB taxonomy): Bacteria > Acidobacteriota > Thermoanaerobaculia > Multivoradales > UBA5704 > DATARR01. Next base: position 3,240 of record DASWQX010000739.1, on the reverse strand, counting down.
CCAGGCGGGAGAGCTGGCGACGACCGGACCGTGGACGATGCCGACGACCACCTGCCCCTTGGCTTGGCCGAGGACCGCGTAGTCGGCGGCGCCGTCATGGTCGAGATCGGCCTCGATCAGGCTCTTAGCGTTCCACTCGACCGCGGAGTGGCGCTGGCGCAGGACGTCGGATGCCGTCCGCGGGTGGTGCATCGACGGGGCTCCGGCGCACGCCGCGCCCAGGATGCTCAGGGCGAGGATCGGCAGCAGGGCCCAATGGTGTTTCGGATAATATTTCGGAGCGGATGTCTTGCTGAGATGCACGGTGAAACCTCCCGCGGGGATCATACCGCGAAGGGCGTCACCCCTCCGCGCCGCCCGGCCCGGAAGGGCGCTCTCCCGCCACGTCCAGCTTCCGCAGGTGCTGGTCGATCATCACCGCCGCGATGTTGCCGGTGCCCATGGCGACCGCCACCTGCTGGGTCATCGGGCGGAGATCCCCCGCCACCCAGACGCCGGGCACGTTGGTGTCGCCGCGCTGGCTCCTGGGCTGCGCGTGCTCGCCGGTCGAGGCGATCTCGACTCCGAGCTGCATCGCGAGGTCGGTGCGCCCGTGGGCGGGGCTGGAGACGAAGAACGCCTCGGCGGCGAGCCGCGTGCCGTCCTTGAGCTCCAGGCCGGAGAGGTTCCGCTTCTCTCCCTGGACCAGGCTCTGGATCTCCCCCTCCAGCACCGGGATGTCGCGCTCGCGCAGCCGCGCGGCCGAGGTCGCGGAGAGCTCGCGGCCGCCGGTGAGCAGCACGCGCAGCTTCTCGGTGTAGCGGGAGAGGCTCACCGCCGTGGCGGCGGCCCAGTCCGCCGGACCGGTGCCGATCACGATCGTGTCGCGGCCGAACAGCTCCGGCCCCTCGCAGTCGGTGCAGTAGAAGAGGTTCCCCTTGCCGGCGTGGGCGAAGCAGGGGGTGAAGTCGCCGTCGACTGTCGGATGGTAGCGGATGACGCCGGTGGCGAGCAGCAGGGTGCGCCCGCGCCAGCTCTCCCCCTTGGCGCCGGTGAGGACGAACGCCCCCTCCGTCCCCTCGGCCTTGACGACGTTGCCGTGCCGGACCTCGGCCCCCCGCTCGACGGCCTGACCTTTCAGCCGCTTCTGGATCTCGGCGCCGGTCGCCCCCGGCATGCCGGGAACGTTCCAGAGCTGCTCCAGGGTGAAGAAGAGCGGTCCGCTGACGCGGTCGATCAGCAGCACCCGGCGCTGCTGCCAGCCGAGATGGAGCGCGGCGGTGAGGCCGGCGGGGCCGCCGCCGACGATCAGGGTGTCGTAGAGATCGGTCACGGGGTTCTCGAGAAGTCAGGGAGAGACGATACCACGGGGCTTTGGAGCCCGCAGAGAAGGGGACATCAGGCCGGCTGGAAGCCGGCCGGGCGTTCCGGTAGACTTTCGCTATGACCCGCAAACTCGCTGTGCTCGCCGCGCTCCTCCCTGCCGTGGTCCTGGCTCAGCCGCCCGCTTCCGAGGTGGCGATCGACGCCGAGCCGCACCACCATCTCGTCCTGGAGAACGCCCAGGTCCGGGTGTTCCAGGTCGAGGTCGCCCCGCACACCGCGACCCTGATGCACCGGCACGGGCGCGACTACGTCTTCGTCACCCTGGGACCGGCCGAGTTCGAGAACGACGTCGCCGGCAAGCCCCCGGTCTCCGTGAAGCTCCAGGACGGCGAGACCCGCTTTTCCCCGGGCGGCTTCGCCCACATCGCAAAGGACCTCGCGGACACCCCCTTCCGCAACGTGACCATCGAGCTGCTGCAACCGGGTCCCACGACGCCCGGGGGCGGCGACGAGAAGCCGCGCGAGTTCCCGGGCGGAACGATCACCCCCCTTTTCGTCAAGGATGGCGTGCGGGTCTCGGAAGTTCGCCTGAAGGCGGGCGGCGCCATCCCCAGGCATCATCATGACGGTCCGCACCTGGTGGTGGCCGTCACCGACCTCTCCCTGCGCAACGAGGTCGAGGGTCAGGCCGCCACCAGCCGCACGCTCAAGGCCGGGGAGGTCGCCTGGATTCCCGGCGGGATCACCCACACCGTGACGAACGTAGCACCGGGAGAAGCCCGGCTGATCACGCTGGAGATGCCGCAGCCGTAATCATCCCCCCAGCATCTCCGCCGCCAACGCCGTCCCGTTCCTGATGCAGTCCGGAACCGAGACGCCGCCGAGGAAGTTGCCGCCGAGGTGGAGGCCGGGGAGGGCGCGCTCGATCTCACGGGCGCGCTCGACGTAGCGGCCGTGCCCCACTTCGTACTGCGGGATCGCCCGCGGCCAGCGGCGGACGAGGCGCAAGGCGGGCTCGCCGCGCAGGCGTAGAGGTCCGCGCAACTCGCCGAGCACCGTGGCGAGGATCCGGTCGTCGTCCCAGGCCGCGAATTCGGGATCGGTACGGCCGCCTCCGAAGGCGGCGAGCGCCACATGCCCCTCAGGTGCCCGGCCGGCGAAGATCTCGGAGGGAAACAGGCAACCGAGGACGCGCAGACCCTCCTTGCGCGGCGCCAGGAAGCCGAAGCCCGCCAGGGGGTGCCCGACGTCCTCGCGGCGCCAGCCGAGCGAGGCCAGGGCGACCGCGGCGTAGGGAATCTCGGCGAGCAGGAGGCTGGCGCCGGAAGTGACCTCTTCGAGCAGGCGCGCGGCGACGTCGGCCGGCACCGCCAGCACCACCCGCGACGCCTCCACCGGCCCGGCGGAGGTGTCGACGCGGAAGCCGTCGCCGTCGCCGCCGATGCGGACGATCCGCTGGGCGGCGACGCCGGTGCGGACATCGCCGATCTCGCGCGCCAGTCGGCGAGGGAGCGCTTCCAGCCCCTCGCGGAAGGAGATCATGCCGCCGCCGGGAGCCGGTCCCTTGCGACGCGCGATGGCGCCGCGGATCAGGCTGCCGTGCGCCTGCTCCAGACCATGGATCTTCGGCACCGCCCAGCGCACCGAGAGCCGCTCGGGATCGCCCGCGTAGACCCCGGAGACGAAGGGGCCGACGGCGTAGTCGAGGAACGCCGTGCCGAGACGCCGGCGGACGAACTGGCCGATGCTCTCCTCCGTCCCCTCCGGCGGGCGGCCGATCCAGGGCTCGCGCAGCAGCCGCAGCTTGGCGCCGAACGGAAAGAGCGGCGTCGTGAGGAGCCCTCCGGGGCCGCCGGGGAGGGGCACCAGCTCGCCCCCCTTGTAGAGGTATCGCCGCTTGGCCGAGGGGGCCGCGACGATCTTCTCCCCGTCGAG